>JAPULP010000201.1 GCA_027294815.1 Gemmatimonadota bacterium
TGTGGTGCTCCAGGCCAATCCGATCGAGCTCCTCCGCGAATACGCGGCGAAAGGGATTCAGCAACCCCAACATCGATCCGGCCGTCGCTCCTGCAGCAAGCGTCTTGACGAATTTCCGGCGCTCGGTCGAGAAAGAACTCATACCTAATTTGCTCCCAACCACTGAGTCCGGAAGTTACGCATCTCCTCCGTGACCTCGAACCCGGCCACCTCGTACGTGACCACTTCCAGTTGCGGGTTTGCCTCGAAGGTCAATTGCGCGGTCTTGGTTGTGCCCCGCTGTTCGAACAAAATCTCTAGTGTCTGGCCCGGCTGGTGTCCTGCAAGTATGTCCTGCAAGACAGCTGCTTCGGTGAGAGCCACGCCACCGACGCTCACTATCCGGTCCCTTCGGGAGAGGCCTACCTCATAAAGCGGACTTCCGAGCGGCGGGCTGGAAGCCAACTGCGCACCGCCGTTCCGATATTGGAGATCCATCGTGCCGATCCAGGCGCGTGTGGAATCGACGTGCCGCAGTAACAGGCCCGCGTGGGCAAGAAGCGCTTTGTAGTCCGGCACCTCGCGGCCGCGCACAAACCGCGCAAAGAAATCGGTCGCGAACCCTTCGTCTCCGGTAAACTCCGTCAGCACGTTCTCCAAATCGTTCACGGTGTACGGAACCTCGGTCTTTCCAAAGCGCTCCCACACCGTTCGCATGTATCCGTCCAGCGTCGAACCGAAACGCGAGCGTAGCGTCAAATCGAGATTCGCCGCGATCACGGACCCCCAGGTGTAATACGAGATGAACGTATTTCGACGATTGTTTGGATCGACGGCGGTAGCGGCGTCAACGAACGGCGCCTGCATACTCATCTCGACGGGGCTGAAAAAGCGGCGACCGGGCGCGTTGATGACAAAGTTCAATCCTCCGGAAATGGAGCGCGCATAATCGGACACGGTGGTGATTCCCGCCCGCCGAATGAACAAGGGTGTGTAATAGCTCGTGAACCCTTCCGCGAACCAAAGCTCGCCGGACATATTGGCCCGCTCGAAGTCGAACGGCTCCAGCGTGCGCGGACGGATACGTTCGACGTTCCACGCGTGGAAAAACTCGTGTGACACGGTTCTCAGCAGTCTACGCGCCGAATTGCCCAAAGAGGCGGTGCTACTGAGAATCGTGGAGTTACGATGCTCCATCCCGTCGCCCGAAACCCACGGCAGGTAGTCGGCAATGAAGGTATAGGTGCCCCCGTCGAAATCCGGCGTCTCCCCAAAAACCGCGATCTCCTCGTCCACGACTTTCCGCACCATCTCCTCATACGCGTCTACGTCCTGCTCGGTGCCGTCGTGATGGATTGCCAAACGGATGGTGCGCACAGCCCCGCCGCTGGAAACTTCCCACTGCCGAAGCGTAAAGTTGCTGATTTCGATGGGGCTATCGAGAAAGTAGTACAGGTTGGGAGCCGTAAAGGTCATCGGGTCGTCGGTGGGAAGGAGCTGAGTCGCAACCTTCCAACTCGTATCCGCCGGCTCGAACGTCACGCGAATCTGCCGGTCGCCAAGGCCTCGGGCCCACATGAATGTGGCCGGTACGTTGAGATGGGCGTGCGTCTCGTCGACCTGCGAGTACGTACCGTCTGCGCGATCGGCAAACAAGGTATACGTAACGCGCACCGTACCGTCGTGGACCGGAACGTCCCATTGATAGGGGTTCGGCCGGGCGAGTTGTAGGGGAGATCCGTTGCCGTCCTCCGCACGGACCGAGTAGACGTTCTTGGCGAACTCGTGCAGGGCATATCGCCCTGGTGACGAACGGCTCATACGCAACTCCAGCGGCTGCGTGGGCAAGTCGGTAAACGTCACCGTGATCAGCGCTTCGTGATGCACCGCGTTGGGGAAACTCACCTCATATACGATCTGGGCGTCCGCCGCCCCCAAACGACCTAGCAGCATCATCCCCGCCCAAAACACCGATCTCTTCATAAAGCTCACCTGTATAGACCTGACCTGCACCGTTCCATCACTCCCGCTCCCCGCTCCCCGCTCCCCGCTCCCTCCCACACTCACAACTTCCTCGCTGCGGCCCGCTCCGCCATGGCCGGGTAGGACCCCGTCGCAAGGTTCGGCGGTAACCGCCCCGCGAGCAGCTCGGCCACCGGTCGGGTGATCTCGAGACGCCCCAGCACGATTCGCAGCACGGCGGTGATCGGCGCGGCCAGCAACATGCCGACGACCCCCCACAACAAGCCCCAGAAGACGAGCGCCAAGAGAATCGTCACCGGGTGGAGATCCAGTCCCTCGCCCATCACCAGGGGCTCGACGATGTTGCCGATCGTGAACTGCACGGCGCCTGGCAGCAGAATAACCAGAGCGATGACGACACCACTGTCAAAGTGGATCAAGGCGATGGGCAGTGGCAGCAGTGTCGCGATCACCGAGCCGATCGAAGGGATAAAATTCAGCAGGAACGCCATGACGCCGAACACCAAGGCGAGAGGCAGACCGAACAGCGTGAGAATGATCCCGGTCAGCAATCCCGTCGTGGCCGACGTGATGAACTTGATGACGAGGTAGCTACGGATCTTGCTATCGATCTGCGCGTAGAAACCTTCGCGGAATTGATTGGGGTTCCGTCCCACCATCAGGTAGATCAGGAAGATGAACACCAACACACCGTTTGTTAGGAGCTTCAGGGCCGTGCCGACGGTTGATTGCAAAGCGCCGAGAAGCGGCAGGTTTAGAAGGAGTTCCGGGTCGTTCAGCGTTTCGATGAGTTGGGCCTGACCGAGATCGATGTTGCGCCGATCGAAAACGCCGAAAAACCGCGTCGCCATATCGGCGATCCGTTCCTGGTAGAGGCGGAGATTCTCGATACCCAGCAGGTTCTGCGTCGAGGTGGTCACCAGCAGCCCCAGGAGGGTGAATAGCCCCGCCGCAACGAGCAGCGCGATGGCCACCGCGGCTGCCTTGGGAAGCCGCAACTGGACGCGCAGGAAATCCACGACGGGTGAAACGAGGTAGGAAATGAAGATTGCCAGGACGAACGGGACCATGACCGGGCGGGTGTAAAGCAGCGCTCCGGCGATGGCCACGGCGGCCAACACCATCATCGACACCGTCGTCAGCAACGAATAGTCACTTCGCGACTCGGTCATCCGTCTCCCTGCTCTTCACGGCGGGAAGGTATCGCCGGCTCTC
>JAPULP010000202.1 GCA_027294815.1 Gemmatimonadota bacterium
TCCTGAACGGCGTTCACTTGTCGTAGGGGTTGCCTGTGACGCGGAGAGCCGGGGCAAGGCAGGCCGCCTGGGACAGTGTAGGGGAGAGGTTAGGCAATTGATATGGGACTTTGGTCGTACGGATTGAAGCGTGATGCCCGCTCTGGATCGATATGTGAGACTAAAGTCCAATGTCACGTCATGGGGGCGCGGGCGTACACTCTGTTTGGATATCAACCAACCCGCGTGTGCGCACGAGCGTTCTCGCTTGCCTAGAAGAAAGGTTGGCGGAGGCGGTGAACCATGATGTTGCCACAGGCCGTCCGGTCATAGGTATCGTCGATGACGATTCTTCCGTCCGAACTGCGGTCGGGCGCCTCGTAAGATCTCAAGGCTTCGCGGCCGAGGTGTTTCCCTCGGGTGAGGAGTTACTTCGGTCCGATCGCCTCACGGACTTCTCGTGCCTGATCGTGGACGTGGCGATGCCGGGGTTGAGCGGTTTGGAGCTACAGGCTCGCCTCGCCGCGGACGGATGCTCGTTACCGATCATCTTCATAACCGCGCTGGACGACGCGCACGTCCAAGCTCAGGCGCTGGCCGCGGGAGCGTCGGGGTTTCTCTCCAAGCCCTTCGACGATGAAGAGCTTCTGGCCGCGATCCGAGCAGCGCTAGGGTATTCGCTAGGGTATTGAAGGAGGCGAACCGGCGAAGCGACCATGCACCAAGAATCCAATGGAAGGTTCCGGTTTCTTTTTGCCGCGCTGATGATCCTTGTCGCGGTCATGCCTTTTCTCAGGCCGGGAGCGCTGGGTGCCGGAATCCTCCAAGTTCTTTTTACACTCCTGTTGTTCTCGGGTCTCTATGCGGTCAGCGACGGCAAGCGCGCGTTGGTTGTCGCGTCCGCGTTTGCCGGTCCGGCGTTGGTGTTTTTGTGGGCAGGACGATTCATGGTCAACACGGCGCTGGATGGCATCGGAGCTTTGCTGCTGGCGGGTTTTCTCGTGTTCACCGCGACGGAGATTCTCAAGTACATCGTTCGTGCGCGCCGTGTGACGTCGGAACTGATTTTCGGTGCGGTCTGCGTCTATTTGATGATGGGTATTGTCGGAGCACTGCTGTTCGCTGTGCTCGACCTGTGGTCACCGGGCTCGCTGGCTTTGCCGGCTGGTGCGGGGAGTGGCGTGGGCGATGCTACTCACTTTTCCGCGGTCGCATACTATAGTTTCGTCACCCTTACCACGCTGGGGTACGGGGACATAACCCCGGTGTCACGCCTGGCACGGTCGCTTTCGACGATGGAGGCGGTGACCGGTCAACTCTACCTCGCCGTGCTCGTAGCGCGGATGGTGGGCTTGCAGATCGCACACTCGACCCCGGCATCCGACTAACACCTCGAATCACTATACGACCAAGGTCCAATATCTCTGTCGCACCCTTGCGGGCATTGTCGTACCGGGAGGGAATACGCCCAATGGTGCCGGGTAACATGCACTCGACCCGCCGGCCTCCACCTCAATCTGAGGGGTTAGCATGAAGTTTCGATTCGCCGCGTTTGGCGCGTCCCTCTTGATTTTCTGTCCGGGGGAGGGGCTTGCGAGACAGGATCAGCCCCCGAGCATCACCGTCGGCATCGTCACCGACGGCTCGTATCCACGCCACGCAAATCTCACCCAAATGGTCCGCGACGAGATCGTCAGGTTGGTCTCGATCGACGTCGAGACACGAGTGCCCGCGGACAAAACGGCCGAAGGAGACTGGACAGTTTCGGGGATCAACGCGGCGATCGACCGACTGCTGGCTGATCCCGAGGTGGACCTGGTCGTGACGTTGGGCCCGATCGCCTCGCACCTCGTGGCACAGCGTCGGGATCTCACGAAGCCCGTGGTCGCCTCGTTGATCATTGATGCCGACGCGCAAGGCCTACCGCGACAGGGGCCGGGAACCGGGGTGCCGAACCTGCACTACTTGGTCGCGGTGCACACCGAACGAATCATGCCTGCGTTTCGCGAGATCGCCTCGTTCAATCGGGTCGCCCTGCTGTTCAACGAGGCGTTCGTGGATGCAATGCCCGATCTCTCAGCCCGTGTGCGCACCGCCACCGCCGATCTGAGCATCGATCCGGTGGTGGTGCCGGTGGGTGCCGACGTTGGCGCGGCCCTGACCGGAATAGCGTCTGATGTGGAAGCAGTGTTCGTGCTCCCCCTGATGCAGTTCACCAACGAGGAGTTTACGCGACTGGCGACCGGGCTCATCCAGAGACAGCTTCCCAGCTTTTCTTGGTTCGGGCGCGTAGAAGTGCAAGCCGGCATTCTGGCGACGCGGACTCCTGACACGTTCGCGCAGCAACTCGCCCGCCGCATTGCGCTCAGCATTCAACGCATCGTTGGCGGCGAAGACGCGGCCACGATACCTGTTGCGTTTGCGGCGCAGGAGCGACTGGCCATTAACATTGCCACGGCCCGCGCCATTGGTGCGTATCCGACCTGGAAGCTGCTGACCGAGGCCGATCTGGTCGCAGATGAGATGCGGATCCGGGGGCGGCAGCTCTCTCTCGATCAGGCAATACGCGAGGCGGTAGCAGCCAACTTGGACTTGGCGTCTCGGGATCGTGCGGTGGCTGCTGGGGCCGGAAACGTAAAATTGGCCAAGTCGATTCTCCTGCCGCAAGTCAACGTCTCGGTGGACGGGAGCATCATCGACCCAGATCGAGCTGAGGCGTTAAGTGGATTGCTTCCCCAACGGACGGTTTCCGGGTCGGCCAGCCTGACCCAGGTGCTCTTCGCCGAACCCACGTGGGCCAACTACTCGGCGCAGCGTTCGGTGCAGGAGTCCCGTGTGCACGATCGCGAGACGCTGCGTCTGGATATCGCCCTCGATGCGGCGGTGGCGTATCTCAACGTTCTCCGGGCGAAGACGCTCGAACGGATCGAACGGGACAACCTGGGGCTGACCCGGGCCAACCTCGAGACGGCCGAGCTTCGGGTGTCGGTGGGTGCGGCGACACTCAGGGAAGTA
>JAPULP010000203.1 GCA_027294815.1 Gemmatimonadota bacterium
ACGGGTTGTGTAACCGCGAAGTCCGCTCCGGCGTCCACTTTCCAAGCATAACGCTTGATTTCGCGGTCTAGATCTACCGCAGTGTGGTTCGCCGCAACGCCGATGACGTATCGCGTTGGCTCGCCGATAGAGTTTCCGCCCGGGTCGAGTCCGTGATTGAGACGACTCACGACGTTGGTGAGTCCGATGCTGTCGATGTCGAAGACCGCGGTAGCGTCGGGGTAGGGGCCCATCGTGGGCGGATCGCCGCTGACGATGAGGATGTTCCGCAACCCGGCGGCGGCTCCGCCCAGCAGATCGTTGATCATGCCGAGCATGTTGCGATCGCGGCAGGTGTAGTGCACAACCGTCTCGACGTCTATCTCGCGCTGGATGATCGTTGCAGCCGGAATGACTCCCATCCGACTGTGGGCCCTCGGGCTGTCGAGGATGTTGATGGCGTCGACACCGGCGTCCTTGAGGGTCTTGGCGCGCTCGAGCATCTCATCGGGCCGCCATCCCAGACCGGGAAGGATCTCGACGTTGGCAACCCACTGACCGTGAGCGAGCTTGGTGCCGAGTTGTGACCGATCCGCGAGTGACACCGGGTCCGCAGCTTCGTCGCTCACCGATTGCTCGACGGTCACGTGCGATATGCGCGGCTGCAAGCTCGCCACGTGATCGTGGATCAGCTTGATGTGTTCCGGGGTCGTTCCACAGCATCCTCCGACGAAACGTGCTCCCGCATCGATCATTCGCCGCGCGTACTGCGCCATGTATTCGGGACTGGCTAGGTAGATCTGGCGGTCTCCCACGGAGCGAGGAGAACCGGCGTTTGGCTGTGCTGAGATCGGACGATCGGTTGCGCGGGCAATCCGCTCGACCGCGTCCAGCATGATGGCTGGTCCGACGGAGCAGTTCAGGCCAATCACATCCGCGCCCCATTCCGTGAGACGCTCACCAATCGTCTCGGCCGACGTGCCGTAGGAAGTGTTTCCGTTCTCGCCAATCGTCATTTGGGCGATGATCGGAAGGTCCGAGGCGCTGCGCACCGCCAGATGTGCCGCTAGCAGTTCCTCGATATCCGCGAACGTCTCGAGGATGAATCCGTCGACCCCGCCGGCGAGCAAGCCTGCGACCTGCCGCGCAAAGAAATCGCTCGCCTCCTGACGGGCAGTCGGGCCAAAGGGTTCGATACGAATCCCGAGTGGGCCTATCGCGCCGACCACGAGCGCACGTCCGTTCGCGGCAGCCCGAGCGAGTGTGACCGCGGCGGTATTGATCTCCTCGGTTTGGTCCTCGAGTCCGAAGCTCGAGAGTTTGACGGGATTCGCGCCAAAGGTGTTGGTCTCGAGGATTTCAGCGCCGCATGCCACGTATTCCGCGTGGACGCTTTGGATCAGGTCGGGTTCTTTGAGGTTCAACGCGTCGTAGCACACGTTCACGAACTGGCCCCGATTGTATAGCACCGTTCCCATGGCGCCATCGATGACATGGACCCGCCCGTCGTCTAACAGGGAGCGCAATGTGGTGGTCACGACGTATCTCCGTTCGCCTCGTACGCCAAGTTGGGTGACAACCAGCGCTCCATCTGTGCGAGTTCGACGCCTCTTCGGTCGGCATAGCTCTGCACCTGATCGCGGCCAATTTTCCCAAGGCCGAAATAGTGCGATTCGGGGTGCGAGAAATACCAGCCGCTCACCGATGCGGCAGGGAGCATGGCAAAGTGTTCGGTAAGTGTGATTCCGGTGCTCGTCTGTGCGTCCAACAAAGAAAACAATGCAGGTTTTTCGCTGTGATCGGGGCAGGCGGGGTATCCGGGTGCAGGTCGAATGCCGTGGTATCTTTCCGCGACTAAGTCGTCGTTACTCAATTGGTCGCCCGACTCGTACCCCCAAAACTCTCGGCGTACTCTCTCGTGCATCCGTTCGGCGAACGCTTCCGCAAGCCTGTCGGCCAGCGCCTTGGCCAAAATGCTGTTGTAGTCGTCGTGTTGCTCCTCGAAGTGCGCGCACAGCTCGGCCAGTCCGATGCCTGTGGTAACGACAAACGCACCGAGGAAATCCGCGAGACCGCTTGCTCGAGGAGCGACAAAATCGGCGAGGCAGCTATTGGGCCGACCGGGTGGCTTGTCGATCTGTTGGCGTAAGCCGCGGGACACGGAGAGGATTTCGTCACGACTATCGTCGGTGTACAGGGCAATATCGTCTTCATCGATAGTGTTTGCCGGGAAAATGCCGATCACCCCGTTCGCCCGTATTTGCTTGTCGCACACGATGCGGTCGAGCAGGTCCTTGGCATCGTCGAACAACGTGCGAGCCTGCTCTCCTACCGTCGGATCGTCGAGAATCGCCGGATACCTTCCCTGCAACTCCCATGTCTTGAAGAACGGCGTCCAGTCGATGTGGTCAACGAGTTCATCGAGTGGATAATCTTCAAAGACTTGCCGGCCCGTTCTGGACGGCGTCGGTGGCGAGTAACTCGACCAATCCAACTGCATTTTGCGCCTGCGCGCGTTCTCGATCGAAATGATCTTGCTCTTTGCCCGCCTGCTGGAGTGGGAGGCCCGGAGCTTGGCGTACTCGTCTCTATGGGAGGAGACGAAGTCATCGCGCCGATTTGGATGGAGCAGGCTTCCGACCACTCCCACGCCCCGTGAGGCGTCGAGCACGTGAATGGTAGGACCGCTGTATTGTTGTTCGATCTTCACGGCGGTGTGTACGCGCGAAGTCGTCGCTCCACCGATAAGCAGCGGGGTGCTGAATTCCAACCGCTCCATTTCCTTGGCGACGTGTACCATCTCGTCCAACGACGGTGTGATGAGGCCGCTCAACCCGATAATGTCAACCTCGTTGTCTCGGGCCGTCGCCAAGATCTTGTCGCTCGGCACCATGACTCCGAGATCGATGACCTCGTAATTGTTACACTGCAACACGACTCCCACGATGTTCTTCCCGATGTCGTGAACGTCGCCTTTGACGGTGGCGAGCAACACCTTTCCGTTGGTCTTGCGCATGTCGCCGGTTTTTTCTTTCTCCTTTTGGATGAACGGCTCCAGATACGCGACGGCCTTTTTCATGACCCGCGCGCTTTTGACTACCTGCGGTAGGAACATCTTGCCCGCACCGAACAGGTCGCCTACAATGTTCATCCCGTCCATCAGAGGCCCCTCAATGACTTGCAGGGGTCGGTCGTACGACTGCCGAGCTTCTTCGGCGTCCGCTTCGATGTAATCGGCGATGCCGTGTACGAGTGCGTGTTCGATCCGCCGCTGAACGGGCTCTTCCCGCCACGAGAGGTCCTGCTCTTGTTTGGCGGTCTTTCCTTTGTATCTGTCGGCCAGCGCGGTGAGGCCTTCGGTGGCGTCGTCGCGACGGTTGAGGAGCACGTCTTCGACTGCCGTGAGCAGCTCCTCGGGAATGTCGTCGTACACCGCGAGGGCGCCCGCGTTGACGATGCCCATGTCCATTCCGGCACCGATGGCGTGGTAGAGGAAAGCGGAGTGCATCGCCTCGCGAATCGCGTTACTGCCGCGAAAGCTGAACGACACATTGCTCACCCCGCCGCTGATGAGTGCGTGCG
>JAPULP010000204.1 GCA_027294815.1 Gemmatimonadota bacterium
TAGCCGTGCTATCGCCGCAGCCGGCGGTCGATCGCGGGCCCTACCCGAGAGGCGTGATCGGAAGCGTAATCAGAAACCTCAAATCCCCGCCGCTGAGGCGCTCGGTGCGGATATCGCCGTGATGCTCGCGAATTAACTGGCGCGAGTTGAAGAGTTCCCAGTTGCCTGTCGCGACTCGTTGGCCTTGCACCTCGAACGAGGGATCGAATACGTTCGCCGGCGGGTCAGCCATGCCGCTGCCGCCCGCACACGATTGCTCAACGGAACGGTTGTTACCACCAGGTATCTGCTCAGGGTACAATTTGACTGTCGATGATCGGTTGGACCATCAGCCATTACAAGGTCACCGAGAAGCTCGGAGAGGGCGGGATGGACTTGGCATTGGCTGAGTCCAATATCGAAAGACCTGCAGCGGCACGTCCTCAATCTCATATCCAGGAGGCAGCCTAACGTGAAGGTCCCAGCGCTTGCCGCTCTGCTCGTGGCGTGCGGAGCACTGCTTCTTGGGGGACAAACCCTCTCCGAGGAAGCCAACCGTCTACACCACGAGTCTTTCGTCTTCGACGCGCATGTCCACTTCATCAACCGCCAGCTCTATCTCGGTGGCGACATAGCAGACCGCCTTCCTGGACCGGTGAGCGGCATTGGTGTGGACCTGCATAACACCAAAGAGGGCGGACTCGACGCGTTCTTCTTGAATCTCTACGTAGAGCCCGATTACACCAAGCACCATTTCGAGGTCAAGCAGACACTGCGTCTCCTTGACCTTGCGCAACAACAGATTCAAAGAAATCACTCTGAGATCGAGGTGGCACTACACGGAGAAGACATCGAGAGAATCCATAGAGCCGGCAAAATCGCGGCAGTCCTCGATCTGGAGGGGAGCTTTGACTTCGATGGCGATCCTGGAGTCCTCCGTAGGCTTTACAGCCTCGGTCTGCGCTCGGTCCAGTTCGCTGATAACGCCCAGAACAACGGCTATGCAGATTCGTCGTGCTGCGAGCCGAAATGGGATGGGATCAATGAGCGAGGCCTCGTTCTGTTGCGTGAGATGAACCGCTTGGGAATGGTAGTGAATCTCGCGCACGCCTCGGAGGCAACATGGATGCAGGTGGTGGAACTGAGCGACGATCCAGTGGTCGCGACTCACCAAGGATTGCTCGCTTTCAACCCCCAGCATCCGAGCAATGCGAGTGACAAGATGCTGGAGGCACTAGCGGCCAAGGGGGGCGTCTTGGCCGTCCATTTCAGTCCCAATACCTGGAGCCCACGTTTCTACGAGTACTCCCGGAACAAACCTGCTTCACCCAAAGCTATCCCCCAATTGCCTCCGATACCACGGTTCGAGGAAATCGCAAACCGTTACCGGCTGACATATCAGAGACCCGGCGAGGTCCCACCCCAAGAAGTTGTCGAGCCCATCTCTCGCTTTGTCCAGGTGGTTGACTATGCGGTGCAACTCATCGGCGAGGACCACGTGGCTCTCGGTTCGGATTTTGGCGGAGGACTCAACTCGCGAGCGAGTATGACGAGTATCGCGGAGTACGGGTTAATCACCCAGGCGATGATCCGGAAAGGTTACACGAAAACTAGAATTCGCAAGATTCTGGGCGGCAACCTCTTACGGGTGTTCCGGCGAATCACCGGGGGTGACTAGCACCGGGGAGGCCGTACCGTCGGGTTCATATGGTCCGAGCAACGAACATCCTTTTTTTCATCCGTGAGCGCTTGGCCGGGGATGACTATTGAGAAATCCGGATCGCACTCCGAATCCGGCACCTGAGACCGCTCACGACCTCTTGGTGGACCCAGAACCCTAGCCGACGCAACGGTCTGGACGAAAAAACCTGTTCGTTTGTGACATGCGTTGTTCGCGACAGTAATGCGGCGGTACACTGGCCTAGGGTCAGGGACGAGTCGTGATCGGCTCCACAATCAGCCACTACAAGATCAAGCCGGCCAAGCCGATCAACACAAAGCGAAGCGGAGCCAGAGGCTGCATGGAGACACAACCTAGCACGAACGGGTCTCAGAAACCGGCCCAGACAACAGCCCGGCAGCCAGCTGCAACTCACAGTCAGCGCGTCACTTACGTCACGATCGAACACTACGAGGTCGTAAGTCTCTGAGAAAACAGGGGCGTCAAGTTTTGGCGAAGGACACGCATTAATTCAACAACCCAAAGGCATAGAGGGCGTTTCGGGTCCGAATGTACATCTGGCCTTCGGTGATTGCAGGGGTAGCGTAGATATCCGAGTCGAGTTCATTGATCGCCAGAATTTCCCAATCGCCGGCGGCGCGCAGCACGACGACCTTACCCTGCTCGCTGGCGATATAGACCTTGCCGTCGGCGCCGATGGGTGAGGCGTAGTAGTTTTCGATCGCGCCCGTCAAACGCCCCTGCTTGAGCACCCTCCCAGTCCGGGCGTTCAGAGTGGTCGCGATTCCGCCGTTTCGAATGAGGAATACTACGTCGTTATAGACGAGGGGAGTCGGTACGTCGGGCAGCGACCTTTCGAATCGCCAGAGCACATGCGTATCGGTCACGTCGCCGCTGCCTCCGAGCTTCACCGCCAATAAGCCGTTGCGCGAAGCGCGGCGAGTGCGGAAGAACGTCCATTCCCTCTCGTTCAGAAAGCCATCCCGGTCCAAGTCAACCGCTCGCCACGTTCCCGTGGGTTGCCAGGGCTTTGGGAGCTCGGCCGGAGAAAGCTTCGCGTCGTGATCGGCATCGGCCGCGGCGGCCACCTCGGCGAAGACGGGCAGATCGACCTGTTGCCCCGCGTCGTTCCCGGAAGTCCAGCCGTTGAAGTAGAGAATATCGTCGGCGATGGTTGGCGCCGATTTCGGCTGGCACGTCAGGCCCCGAACGAACCAGAGCCGTTCGCCGTCCACGATGGAATACGCGGTGAGCTGGTAGGAGCCGGGCGCGATGACTTGCGCGGGGCCGCTGGCCGGACGATAAACGATCGGGGTGGAATACCCGTTGATGACATGGCGCGGCTTTTTCCAGGCGATCTTGCCGCTTTCCGCGTCCACTGCGATGATGTACGCGCCGGTGTCCTGGTCGCAGACGAGGACCACTCTTCCATCGGCGTAGACAGGCGACGCAACCAAGCCGTGCTGACTATTGAATGGTCCGAGCGGCAACTGCCATAGCTGTTTGCCTTCGAAATCATAAGCGACCAGACCGTAATCAGCAAAGAAGACGAAGACGCTGTTTCCATCGGTCACCGCAGTAGGCGCCGCGCGGTGATTGAGGGCGTTCTGGGCTTGACGCCTGGCAGCGCGGACGGATCGCCGCCACTGAACCT
>JAPULP010000205.1 GCA_027294815.1 Gemmatimonadota bacterium
TCTGCGACCGCACTCGGCGCCACCCCCCTGTCCAGCGCGACCAGCTGCCGCATCACCGCTTCGTCAAACGGGACGTCCGCCGCCGGAGGAAACGCCGCCACCCCGGCCGGGCCCTGCAGGACCGGAGGCCTTGGAAATCGCAAAAATACGGGCTGAGTAAAATGAGGATGACGAACCATCAACTCGCCCTTCGGCAATGTCGCCAATTTGATTTTGGTAGCGGGCGAGAGAATCTGATATCCGGGGGTCGCCAGTTCGTCCATGTCCATCCTGCCGAACAGGGTGGTGGCGGCGTTTCCAACGACACGGCGATGCACCTGTGATCGGAACTGCTGGGCCCCAAACAGCACCAAGCCCAGGTAGCGGCCCCTTTCCGAAATGTCGAGCAGCATCTTTCGCACGTACGTGTCGGGCCCGTCTCCGGGAGCGTACTTGTTCAATTCGTCGGCGAACACCACCACGTGGTCGACGCCGAGGTCACGACGCTCGAGATGCTCGCGCAACTTGGAAACCACACGCGTGAAGACAAGATCCTGCGCGAGCTGGTCCATGCCCGCCACATCGATTACGTACAGTCCGCGATCCTCGAACGCCCCGAACGGCAGATCCTCCGACGCGCCATCGTCGGTGACCAATCCCTTGCATCGTATCGAGATGTTGAGCAGCCGGTTGCGCACTTTCCGGATCGTCGCGATGTGATGCGTACGCCACGTATCGCCGCGTCCGCTCGCTTCCAACCCGTCAAAGATCGCCCGAAAGAGCTTCTCCAAATCGGAAAAGGTGCGAACCCGGTGCGTGTTGCCCCAATCGTCGCGGAATTCCTTTTCCACCACGCGATCCGTCAAAAAGTCGATAAACGCTGCTGCCTTCGCATCGAGGTCGTCACGATTCAAGAGAACCTCGTGATAGTCCAACACCTCACCCAAACCCCATACGAGCGGTTGAACCGATCCGATCAGATCGGCGTGCGACCGGAGGGTGTTGATGTTGATGCCGTCTGCCTTGAACGGCGCGAAGTACTGCACGTCGTCGAACGGCGACGGATCGATGTCCAGACGGGCGTACATCTCGAGATCCTTTGGGGTGAGGTCGCCCGGCTGGTCGAGAAAACAGAGATCGGGACCCTTGACGTTGAAACAGATGGCGGCCACACGACCCTTGCGCGCAGGAAAGTGGGTAAAGATGCTCTTGAGGAGGAACTCGACCGCGCTGGTCTTCGTCGCCAAACCCGAGATACCGGAGATGTTGAGATGGGCAGACTCGGGACCCAAGAGAAAATTTGCATCGAGGTACACCGGTGCGGAGAGGCCGCCCGTTTCATACACGCCTATGGGAATCCCGGTCGCGTCTTCGGTCTGCACATAGGATTCCATGCGCAGCGCGACTTGCACGTCCTGCTCCGACGCAGAAAACACCTCGGCCAACGGCACCGGTTGTAGCGGTTCCTCGGGTACTTGCCGCAGTACCGCGGCGGTCCAGAGACGAATCTCGGTGCGGTGGGTGGGAGCGACATGGTCGCTCGGGACACCCGCGGCCACCCGCACCTCGTGCAGTGGATCGGCGAGATCAGAATACGCCTTGGCGTCGGTCACCACCGCGTACACCGCACGTCCTAGTCCTTCCACGCGAACGATGGCGCCAATCCCGATCGGCGTCTCGATCTCGGTCCAGAAGTGGAACTGATGCGGACTCGCCGGCAACTGTTCGGTGGCAACCACCCGTCCAATCGGGTCCACATTCGGTCCTTCAGTCTTTCCGTCCTTCCATCCTTTTACCACCACGAACCTGCTTTCGCCTTCAAATAGTTCTCCACCTCATGGATGGGGTAGAGGAGTCGATCCCATCGGAAGTCGGGGGTAGACATCGGAGACCGCTCGGCCAGCAACCACCGAGACAGATCTTCGACTTCATCCAACACCCGAGCGCCTCGCTCCCGTTCGACGCGTAACAATCCGAACAGGATGTCCTGACCTGCCCAGTCCCATAAACGTAAATACCAGGAGAAGATGGTGTTTTCGCGGTCACCAATGCGGCGGAACACCGTCGTGCGATACCCAGGTCCCAAAGTCAGCGCCGTCTCGAGATCGACCCCCGCCAGGAATTGGGTCTCGTGGCTCTTGATCACACCCAGCAAGCGCGAGGATCTCAACGAGTCGTCATACGCTCGCAACGATCCATCCACCACGATCCACCGGTCCGGGTGGTTGCGCCGAAATTCCCGCACCACGCGCACCTCGGCGCTCTGTCGCCGGCGCTCGATTTCTTTCACCGCCAGTTGCACATCGAGAATGGGGTGATCGCGCTCGGACACCCTACAATCACGCACCGCCAGACCAGTTTCTCGGAGCCGAGCTATCGTCGCGTCCGTAAGCCGCTCCAAAGGCGCGACGATGAATTCTTCCGCATCGTGCTGAACCGGCACCAGCGCGCGGTCGTTACGATCGAGCACCGCCGCACCGACATACGCCCGAACGATGGGCGTGACGCCGATGCGCCCCTCCACCACGTACCGCTGGATGCCATCGGCAAACGCCGCGTCGCGCGACGTCGACGGAGGCGCTCCCACGGCAACCGCGGCGATCTCGGAGCCTTCCACCGGCTCGGCCGCGGCAAAGGGAGCGGGCAACGGAGGAGTCGCTGCGGCCGCCGGTCGGCCGTCGCCGATCACGCCGCCCGCCTCGAGCAGCGCCTCTCGCACCTGGCGGCGCGCATCGGCAACCGATCCGTGCCGCACCGCCGTGGTCATGGAGCCAACTTGGTGCCGACCAGCAATCCGTCGCGGATCGGAATGATGGTTGCCGCGAGTCGGTCGTCACCGGATGCGAGTCGGTTGAACTCCCTCACTCCCCGCACATCGCCGCCGTCGTCGTCTGGATCGACCACCCGATTATCGCAGACGGCGTTGTCACACAACAACAAGCCTCCGACCGCAAGCAGGCGCATCCCCTCACGATAATACTCCGCCAACGGTTCCTTGTCTGCATCGACGAACACCGCGTCGAAACCCGGCGAGAGACCCGCGAGTACTGCTCGCGCGTCGCCTTCGATCAATTCGATCTTGGAGGCGACGCCGGCCTCTTCAAAGGCGCGTCGTGCTGCGGCTGCATGCTTGGGATCGTGCTCAATCGTGGTGAGGTGGCCGTCGGGAGGAAGGGCCCGGGCGATCCAAATTCCGCTGTAACCCCCGAGCGTGCCGATTTCGAGCACCCGTTGTGCCCCGACTGCCCTCAGCAAGACAAACAGCAACTTCCCTTCGTCGGGGGAAATATGAATCGCGGGTAGATTTTCCGACTCGTGCCGCAGGCGAGCCGTTTCGAGAGCGGCGTCTTCAGGGGCAAACAGCTCGCGAATATATCCGAGGCTCGACTCGTTTGGCCTCATCTGCCGGTCGGAGGAATCATGGCCGCAGGGTCGACGCGATATATATCCACTTGCCATTCACCATCGTACGGAGCACACGGACATCCTTGATCGCGTCGGGATCGATCTCAAACAGGTCTTGTGACAGTACGGTGAGATCGGCCATGTACCCCGGTGCGAGCTTGCCCTTCACATCTTCTTCGAACGCGGCGTACGCCCCGTTGATAGTGTGAGCTTCCAGCGCTTCCTGCACGGTCAAACGCTGCGCGGGGTACCAACCGCCCTCTGGAAATCCATCCAGCGTCTTTCGCGTCACGGCCGCGTAGATCATCTGCATGGGGTCGGTAGGATACCAGGCGGCGTTCGTCCCCGGCCAATCGGAGCCGAACACCAGTAGCGCACCGCCGTCCTTCAGCGAGCGGAACGCATATGCCCCGACGGAACGCTCACCGATGCGGTCCTCCATCCACCGCATGTCGTCGATCGCGTGAAACGGATTGACCTCCGCGATGACACCAAGTTCGCCAAACCGTGCAAAGTCGTCGGGCTCTACCACCTGGGCGTGCACCATCCGAAACCGGCGGTCACGCGGACCGTTGGTGGCCGTCGCCATCTCGACCATATCGAGCAAGGTATCGACCGCCAGATCGCCGATGGCGTGGATCGTTGCCGTGAGCCCGGCGGCGTCCGCCGCCAAGATGAGCTGCTCCATGTTTCCGGGCGGCGACATCATGGTGCGCCACCGGCCGCGGCTCTCGGGAGTGTGGTCGTACGGTTCGCGGAACATCGCAGTCGAGTTGCCCATGATCCCGTCCACGAACCCTTTCAGCCCGCAGATGTTGACCCACTCACCACCGTAATTGTTTTGGATGCCGACCGCGGCGAGTTGCTCCCACTTGTCGAGGGTCGGCCTGGTGCACACCCGCACCGACAACGAATCGTGGTCGCGGAGATACAAAAACTGACCCATCTGTTGCGGACCCGTGATGTCGTGAATCGTCGTTACTCCGTGGCGCGCGAGGTCGTGCAACGCCAACCTGTTCTCGGCTAGTCGCTCTTCGAAAGAAGGCGATGGTACGGCCGTCTGGACCCGTGACAGCTCTTCTCCCGACACGAGTCCGTCGTGACCGGCAGGATCGATACCGGCAGCGCGGAGTGCCGCCGAGTTGGCGAGATACTGCGACCGATCCCATTTGTTGAGCAAGGCCGGCCGGTTGCCGATGACCTCGTCGAGCACTTGCTTGGACGGAACCCAAGTCGACTCGAGATCATATGCCCCCCAATCGCCCCGCAACATCCACGAACCCGGCGGCAATCTGGCGTCGGCTTCGGAGAGCTGCCGTCCGAACGACACGTCGTCCGAAACGTCGAGCAGGTTTGCGCCGAGGAGCAACGCGCCGGCACGGTTGAAGTGCGTGTGCCCGTCGATGAACCCCGGTGTCACAAACGCGCCGTTCAAGTCCATCCGATCGACGTCGGGCCCCACGGCGGCCAAGACGTCGTCCTCCGCACCGACGGCGAGGATTCTCCCGCCTCGAAGCGCTATCGCATCCGCCCATGGCGCGGCGGAGTCGCCGGTCCACAGGCGACCGTTGACGAGCACGCTCACCCGTTCGTCGGCACCTTGCTGTGCGGTTGCGGGCGCCAAGGTCCCACACGCAACGATGACGGAGATGACGGGCGGCAGTACTTGCTGACGGAAAGAGATCATGGCACTCTCGCCATTCTCGTGGAGCTATTGCCTCGCGACGCCTGCCCGCTCGCCGGCCTTGGCTCCACGCAGATTATTGATGAAAAGCACGAGTCGTTTTAACGCCTCGCGAATCTGCTGCTCGGAGGCGGCAAACGACAGTCGAACCCACCGATCGTCGCCGAAGGCTTCACCCGGGACGAGCGCGACACCCCCGTCGGCGATCAGGCGCTGACAAAACGTCACTGCGTCGTTCACGTCACCACCGAAACACGCATCCACCCGGAAAAAGAGATAGAACGCTCCGAGCGGCTCGACAAACTCGAATCCGGGTAGATGCTCGCGGAAGTGCTCGACCACGATCTCACGCCGGCGTTGAAACTGCTGCACCATGTTTTGCACTTCGCCTTCCACCCGTTCGTCCGAAAACGCGACCGCGGCGGCGTATTGCGCCGGATGATTCGCCCCGCTCGTGACGTGACTCTGTAACGCCGCGATAGCTTGGGAAACTTCGACCGGCGCCAACGTCAACCCGATCCGCCATCCCGTCATCGCATACGCCTTTGATGCGCCATAGATCACGACCACACGCGACAACAATTCGTCCGGCAGGTCGAGTACCGAGGGGGCGGGCCCGGGCGCATAGTGGATGCGGCGATAGATCTCGTCCGAGATCACCCATATCTTCCGACGGCTTGCCCACTCGGTGATCGCGCGCAACTCGGACTTCGTGTACACCGCCCCCGTGGGATTGTTTGGCGTGCACAACATCAAGCCCCTCGTGTTCGCGTCGGACGCCTCCTCGAGATCCTCGACACTGACCTTGAGACTGAACTCGGGGTCACCGGCCACCATGACAGGATTGGCCCGTGCCAGGTGGATCATCTGCGGATACGACACCCAGCACGGCGTAGGGATAAGCACACTGTCGTGAGGCCCGAACAACGTGAAGCAGGCATTGAAGAGCGATTGTTTCGCCCCCGTCGAGACAACAATGTTGTCCGCGTTGACCGGCCGCCCTCCGGACAAGACCGATAAGTGACTCGCCGCCGCCGCCCGCAGGTCGAGGATGCCCGCGTTTGGCGGGTAATGCGTCTTTCCGTCTTGAATCGCCCGGATTGCACCATCGGCAATGACGCTCGGCGTATCGAAATCGGGCTCCCCTGCGGAAAGGTCGATGATGTCTTCGCCGACCGCCCGACGGCGGGCGGCTTCTTGAGTCACCGCGATCGTGGCCGACGGTTGCAGTTGCCGGATGTTGCGCGAGCGCACAAACACGGAATCGCTCGAACTGGTCATTTCACCCCGTTGGGCAGAGCCCTCATGGCTCGATCGCCACGTTATAGGTCGTGAGGAACTCGATGAACTTGGAGATGTCCACGATGGTATCTCCAATATACCGAATCGTATGGGAATCGACCTGCTCCACGATGGAGAGATACGACATTATCTGCGCCGGCTGGTAACTCTTGAAGCGAACCTCCAGCGCAACAGGTGCGCTCACGACAAACGGCTCGAACGAATCGAGGCGCGCGATGGCCGCCGTCACCTTCTCCGCAATTAGCTTGTATGCCGCCGCCGGCGTGAGCGTGCGAGCGGAATGGAATCCATAGTTCCACTTCACGACGGCACCCTCGATGTCTCCAATGAGTTCCTGCGCCTCTTGCACCGATGCATCGTCTCCCGAGATCATGATTACCGGCACGCCGAAATGACCGGCAATCGCCGCGTTGATACCCGCTTCCGGGACCGACCGGCCGTTCAGCCGCACGTCCGCCAGCCGCGCACTCGAGATGGTGTGCGCCCGAACCCCCTCGGTGTTGTGCGTGCCTGAGTGATACCCGAGGAAGATCGCAGCGTCGAAGGTTTCGTCGATGCCTTGCATCATCATGAGGGGTCGCGGCCACGATCGAACCAGCATCACGTCTTCGGGAAGCATCTCGATGAGGATGTTTTCACCGTTCCCGTGTGAATCGCTGACCAACACCTCCGTCGCTCCCGCCGCCTTGGCCGCGTCGATAGCTGCCAACACCTCCCGCGTCATGAACTCCCGGAACCGGCCGTACTCGAAACCGCTCGGGCCGAGCTGATCGCCCGTGACCACACCCACCACCCCCTCCATGTCGGCCGAGATGTAGATCTTGAGTCCGTCGCGCTGCGCTTCCGCGGTCACGACGAGACCGACCGTCAAACCTAGAACACCAATCGTTCGTAAAGAGCTATGTATTCCCACGTGACAATCTCCCTCTTAAGGCGGTTGGGCGGTAAGGCGGGAGGGCGGTACCTCCCGACCCGACCCCCATCGCGCGCTTCACGGCGCACGTCTTACGGCTCACGGCTCACGACTCACGACTCACGGCTCACGACTCACGGCTCACGAATCACCCCATACTTCTTCAGAATCTTGGCCGTCTCATCGAGCGGAAGCGCTTCGGCGGTACCCCGATGCCCCCGCACCGTGGTCGCAAGAAAAATCGAATTGTAGATGGCCTCTTCGGTCGCCTCGATCACCGCATGGAAGAGCGGGCTCATGCCGTTATTGCCTACGGGCTCGTGGTTGGGCAGATCGGATACCATCACCGAAGAGAATGCGATCACATAATCGCCCGAGCCATTGGTCATCGAGCTTCCGGTGCGGGCGAGGCCGGCCAAAGCGCGGCGTGCGAGCCGCTCGAGGTTGCGGAACCTGAGTGGCGCGTCGGTAGCCACCACGATCATTATAGAACCGTCCCCACCCGTCCCGTCGTCGGCGACATCGTCACCCACCGCATCGCTGCGTCTCTCCGTCTCTCCGCCCTCTTGCCGGTCTCCTACCCCGCGGAGGTAATATCTTCCCAGTTCCTGTCCCACCGGGGCACCCCGCACCGAAAACACACCACCGAAATTCGACTGGACCAACACCCCAACGGTGTAACCGCCCATCTCCGACGGGATGCGACGGCTGGAAGTTCCGATGCCCCCCTTCCACCCGAGGGCCCGCGTTCCCCGCCCGGCCCCGACGCTCCCCTGCTCCACTGCCCCCGATCTCGCGTCGTCGATCGCGCGTAAGACGTCCACTTCCCTCACCGGCCGAGCCCGAATGTCGC
>JAPULP010000206.1 GCA_027294815.1 Gemmatimonadota bacterium
GGAGGCTAGCCTGCGTCCGGGCTTGGTGGCGGAGATCGCTCGGAAATCGGGGGCGATTCGGTCGGTTTGGTCGCATTTAGCCGCATTTTCGAAAGCCACAACTCACCGAAACCATTTGGTTTCAGTTGCTTAGCCACCGACCCCACAGCGCGCTGGGTTATCGACCGCCTGCGCCTGAAATCATCGTACCTGGAAAGAAATTGCCCATGAGCCACGAAGCTGCGTAAACTAACTCTGAACCTGGACCAGTTAATGCAGGCAAGTCAGAGCCGGCCAGATCATGGTGTGCCGCCAGCTGAATCGAACGATGGGGAACTGAGCTACATGGCTGAACGGACCGCCGAGAGCAGCGAGCAGATCCGGCAGGAACTGGAGAACATCGAGCTGCCCAGCATGAGCATAATCAGCTTGCTGGGGCACTTCGGGCCCGGCGTGGTGCTCATGATGACTGGAATTGGGACCAGCCACCTTGTTACGGCTCCCACGGCAGGCGGCCGCTTCGCTTTTGCGCTTCTCTGGTGCATTCCGGTGGCGTACGTGTTCAAATACTACGGCTTCGAGATGGCCTTCAGATTCACGAATGCCACGGGGAAAAGCATCATCGAGGCCTACGGAACAGCGTGGAAGAAGTGGCCATTGTGGTATGTCCTGGTCACCACGCTCCTGCAGTGCGCCATTGGCCAGGCGGGGCGGCTCATCGCGGCCTCCGCAGTCATGTACTACCTCTTCACCGAGTCCATGGGACTGGACATCTCCTTGTCACTCTACGGGTTTATCCTCGGGGTGGTCTCGGTGGCCATTCTTCTGCGAGGTAACTACAAGACGGTGGAATGGGTGGCCAAGATTCTTGCTGCTGTTCTCTTTGTATCGACAGTGGCGGTTTACTTCGTCCAGCCTGCGCCTCTCGCCGCCATGGGGCACTTCTTCATCGTCGAGACGCCCCAGGGATCGTGGCTCATCATCGCGGCATTCCTGGGTCTACTTCCCACGGGAATCGATGTTTCGCTTCAGGCCTCGGAGTGGGGGAAGGCGAAGCGCGTGGGACTGGGCGGTATACGCGAGCGTCTCGAGGCCATCGGTCTTGCCAAGAGGTTCGACCCGTTTAGTTCGCCCAAGGAACATCTTTCGGTTGACACGTCGGCCCTTACCCCTCACGTGCGGGAATACTGCCGCCGTTGGTTTGTGACAGGGTTGTGGGACTTTCGGTTGGGTCACGTCGTGTCCTTTATCATCGCCGTCATCTTCCTGCTCTTGGCTGCGATCTGGCTGTATCCGAATCCGGTTGAAGGACGAGCGGTCATGGGCGAGATCGCCCGGATCTTCACCGAGAGCGTTGGCCCATGGATGATGGTGGTATTTCTGCTGGGGGCATTCGCCGCCACGTTCTCCACGGCCTTCAACTACTTCGACGGATGGCCGCGTATCGTGGGAGCCTGCTGTCGCAACATTTTTCGATCCACGGCAAGACTGCAAGGAATTGCCAGAGAGGATCTCACGGCCGAACACAAGACGAAATGGTATTCAGAATACAACGTCTATCGGATCACCATGTTTTATTCCCTGTTCGCGTCTGTCGCCATCATCGCCGGCATGCCGCGACCGGTATTTCTGATCCTCATCGCGTCGGCGCTCGCGTTCTTCGTGGCACCCGTGATCTTTTTCCTCAATCTCTACTATTGTCTCACGATCATTCCAAAATCCGATAAGGATTTCTATCCGTCACGCCTCACTCGCTGGTTCAGTTGGGGGAGTCTTGTTGTGTTCACCGCGCTCAGCGTAATTTTGATTTTGGCAAGGGTGTTTAATGTGACGGTGTTTGGGGGGTGAGCGGTGGAAGCGGTGAGCAGTGCGTGGTAGAGCAGTGAGCGGTAAGCGGTGGCGGCAAGCGACAGATGGTAGGCGGAAAACTCTTCACCGTCCGCCGCTACACCGGCTCACCGCTTTACCGCTCACCCCCGTGCCGCCCGCAACTTGATCAATCCATACACCGCGTCAATCGACGGCGTCGGCGTGTCGGTCAGCCTCCCCAACTCCACAATGGCCCCGATGAGCGGCTCGATTTCCAACGGCCGTCCTGCTTCGAGATCTTGAAGCATCGAGGTCTTGTGCGCCCCGACGGCTTCCGCGCCGGCGATGCGCTTCTCGATGCTGATCCGAAACGTGACGCCGAGCTTTTCGGCGATGGTCTGGGCCTCTCCCATCATGGTGGCGGAGAGGGCACGGGTTTCGGGGAACTGGCAGATGTCCACGAGTGTCGCCAGGGTCAGAGCGCTGATTGGGTTGAATGAGAGGTTGCCCCAGGCTTTCAACCAGATGTGACTTCGGATGTCGGTGAGAATCTTCGATTTCAAACCTGCCCCGCTGAACGCGGCTGCGATGGCCTCGACGCGGGCGCTCTTGGAGCCATCGAGTTCCCCAACTGGAAATCTGTTGCCGTCAATATGGGTGATGACGCCAGGTGCGGTCTTTTCGCTGGCCGGATAGGCGATACTGCCCACGATGCGTTCCGCCGGAACACTGGCTTCGATGACGCCGGTTGGATCGAGGGTTTGGAGGCGCCGGCCGTCGAACTCACCGCCGTGGCGCTGGAAATACCACCACGGGATTCCGTTTTGCACGGTGACCACCGCGGTGTCCGGACCGTAGAGTGCCGGAAGCTTGTCCGCCACTTGCGTGATCTGGTGGGCCTTGAGAGCGAGAATCACGGTGTCGTAGACGCCGGCCTCGGCCATGTCGGCGGTGGCGGCGACTGCGTCTGCAACTTGCTCGGTTCCGTCGCTCATGATGAGTCGCAGGCCCCGTGCTCGGATGGCGTCCAGATGATCCCCGCGCGCGATCAGCGTGACATCCTCTCCGGCCAGGGATAACTTGGCTCCCATGAAGCCGCCGATGGCGCCGGCGCCGACCACACAGATACGCATTGTCGCTCCCTTCCTTTCGCGAGAAGCTCGGCTGGGCGCTGGCAGTCTAACGCCGCGATGCGTACTGGGACAAGCAACCTGAAGGAGAAGTGGTTTGGGTGATGTTGCAATGGATCGGATAGTCCATATCCTGGCGCAAGGGGACGCCGCCGCGCCCGCCATCCTCTCGCCCGGCCGCACCGCGATGTCGTACCAGGACCTGCGCGATACGGTGGGACGGCTGGCCGGCCAGTTACGGAGCGCCGGCGTAGGCCGCAACGATCGCGTGGCCATCGTGCTTCCCAACGGGCCGGAGATGGCCATCACGTTTCTCGCCGCAGCGTCCTGCGCCACGGCCGCTCCCCTGAATCCCAAGTATCGCGAGGACGAATTCCGTTTCTACCTCGACGACCTCGGCGCAAAAGTGTTGATTACCCGGCCGGGCGACGCTGACGCCGCCCATGCTGCGGCACCGTCCAACGTCGTGCGCCTTGCCGTCGAAGGCGAAGGTAGCGATACGACGCTTACGGCGGGGTCGAAGCCCCTCGAGGTCTCTCCCGTCGACCAGCCTGAGGCGGACGATATTGCGCTGGTGCTCCACACGTCGGGTACCACGTCCCGCCCGAAGATCGTGCCGCTCCGCCAGCGGAATCTCACGGCATCGGCGCAAAACATCGTACGGTCGCTCCAGTTCACCACCGCCGACCGTGGCCTCAACATCATGCCGTTGTTTCACATTCACGGTCTGCTAGCCGGGCTGCTGGCGCCGCTTTCGGCTGGGGGGGCCGTGGCGTGCAGCACTGGGTTCGACCCGTTCAGGTTCTTCGACTGGCTCGATGAAATCCGCCCCACGTGGTACACGGCGGTGCCAACCATGCATCAGATCATTCTCTCCCGCGCTTCCCGTAACACGGAGGTGGTCGAGCGCTCGCCTCTCCGGTTCGTGCGGTCCTCCTCGGCATCACTGCCCACCGTGGTCTTGGAGGATATCGAGCGCGTCCTCGGCGTGCCCATGATTGAGGCGTACGGGATGACGGAGGCCTCCCATCAGATGGCCAGCAACCCGTTGCCGCCGGAAGTGCGCAAGCCAGGCTCCGTTGGGCGGGGCACGGGCATCGATGTGGGGATCATGGACGACGCGGGGCATCTGAAGTCCCAGGGGCAGCGAGGCGAAGTCGTCATCAAGGGCCCCACGGTCATCACCGAATACGAGAACAATCCCGAAGCCAATGAGAAGGGGTTTGCCCACGGATGGTTTCGCACGGGGGACCAGGGATACCTCGACGAGGACGGATATCTCTTCCTTACCGGGAGGTTGAAGGAGATAATCAACCGCGGCGGTGAGAAAGTCAGCCCGTTAGAAATCGATGAGGTATTACTGCGGCATCCGGCGATTGCCCAGGCCGTAGCCTTCGCCGTACCTCACGCCAAGCTCGGTGAAGATATCGCCGCGGCCGTGGTGGTGACCGACGGGGAGACCGTTACGGATCGTGAAGTGCGCGACTTCGCCGCGACCTACTTGGCCGACTTCAAGGTGCCTCGCAAGGTGCTTATAGTGGAGGAGATTCCAAAGGGGCCGACGGGGAAGTTGCAGCGGATTGGGTTGGCGGAACAGTTGGGACTAACGAAGAACGAATAGCGAAGAGCAAAGGACGCGTTTGAGGAGGGGATTTGGAACGTTGATCTTTGTGGCGTGTGCGGCGCCGGTGGATGCGCGGCAGGCGTCGGCGAAGTACGTACGCTATTCCCACGGAGCCGAAACGCCCCCTCTCGGGCGTGTTGCACGGGATGCGCAGTCCCCTCTCGGGCTGACTCGCTATTTAACAGAATCCTGGGTTATCGGACGTGGGAACTTCGCAGCTTCAATTGCCTAACATCGACCTCGGTCAGTTCGGGCCGCTCGGAAATTCGGGGGCGATTCGGGAGCGATTGTGGCTGCTTGCCGTCAGCAGAGTTTGGACCCCAGACCCCCTTACCCCCGCCCCCAGGTC
>JAPULP010000207.1 GCA_027294815.1 Gemmatimonadota bacterium
CCTGACTCGCAATGTACGCGGTGGCGAACGGGAGCAAGTGCTGGCGGTGAATTTCTCGCTGGATCCACTCCCCTTTGCCCGCCCCTCGACGTTCGCGACCGTCCTGACGGGCCGTGCGAGGGGCGCCCGGATTCATCGCAAGGGAATATCGCCGCTGGGGAGTCGCTGGGCGAATTACAAGGTCGAGAAAGAGGCACTCACTGGAAACGCACCCTACCGAGCTACTGTCAGGTTGGTTGTCGGCATGGTCCCCGTGAACCTCGTTCACGCCATTCAGGAGGTAGGCTTCGACTACGGAATGAGTGCCCGCGAGGTAGCGGACGCCATCCGGTCGCGGCACACGCTGTTGTGGGAATACCAGGCGGTTATTGATCCGGCACAGGGACCCGAGCGCGTTCGGTGGATGGCCCAAGGGCTTCCCCCCGCTGTGTGGGAGCGATCCCGCTAGACTGATGTGAGCTGTTGAGACCCTTGGCTAAGGACGCACGTATGAGCCTTCGGACAATCCACGGAAAGCTTGCCCTCTGCTGCGCGACCACTGCCATACTTTCGGTTGATGGCCATCTCTCGGCTACGTTGGCACAGCAGCACGAGGAGAAGGGCCGAGGGCACGATCTAGCGACCGAGTCAATACCGCTGCAGACCGACCACTTTCCCAAGCGTCCCCGTCTGCTGTTGGAAATCGGCGAGCAATTTCTTGGCTCCGGCCCCCTGAGTCGGGGAATTCAACTGCCCACTGGAGCAGTCTGGCGGCCGGCCTTGTGGATCTTCGGGACGTATCGCAGCAGTGTCCAGGGCTTCGACAACGGCGTGAACGAAATCGGCGAGTGGGCACACCGACTCGACATCTTTGCCAATCTCCGCCTGACCGGAACCGAGCGCGTGCTGATTGGCTTTCGGCCGGCCGACGAGTTTGGGGGCGTGGGTTACAACTTTGGCTCGGGCGTCGATGACGGATGGCAGGATGATTTCAACGGCCGAATCGAAACGCTGTTCTTTGAGGGCGACTTTGGAGAGCTATTTCCGTTTCTCGACGACGACGACTCGCAGTCATTCGATATCGGCTTCTCGGTGGGCCGGCAAGATTTGTCGTTTCAGGAAGGGATCCTCGTCAATGACAACATCGATGCCGTCGGGTTCACGCGAAATAGTCTGCGGCCGGGGGGCACCTCCAACCTTCGCATCACGGCCTTGTACGGGTGGAATGACATTCATCGTAACAACGTCGAGGATGACTCAGCCAAGCTGCTCGCCCTGTTCACGGAGGCGGACTTTCCGTTCAGCACAATCGCCGTCGACGCCGTGTACATGATCGCCGGTGACGCGACGGGCGATGCGTTCTACGGCGGCCTTGGGGCTGTGCAGAGGATCGGCCGGTTCAACACGGCCTTCCGAATGAACGTTTCGCTCCCCGTCTCCGGGAGCACAACGGCGGTGAGCCGGGGTGTGGTGTTCTTCAGCGAGATCTCCTGGACCCCCCACCACACGGAGAATCTGCTCTACGTCAACAACTTCTTGGCCGTCGGGGCGTTCTCGTCCGCGGCGAGAGCGTTGGGCGGACCGTTAGCGCCGGCCGGCATCGTCTTCGAGTCGGCGGGGATGGGGCGGTTTGGGTCTCCCTTGAGTAGTCAGGCCGCGGCCGTGGTCGGGGGCGCGATCGGTCATCAAATGTTCTTCGCTCATGATCGGCGACAACTGATCGTCGAACTGGCTGGGCGGAAAGACACTAACGGGATTGGGGAAGCCGCGGCGGCCCTCGGTCTGCGTCTTCAGCAAGCGGTCGGGCGCCGTCTAATTGTCCGACTCGACGGCTTCGCCGCTGCCCGGCAGGGAAGGGATGCAGCGTTCGGAGGGCGCGTTGAAACACTGGTCAAGTACTAGTCCAGTCCATAGCCGCGTCAGGTTCGGGTTCTGTGCTTGAGTCAGCGTAACGCGTCCATGCTCTTGCAACTGCTTGGCCTGGTCATCGGCAGCCTCGTACTGCTCCAGGTCGTCTACGTCCTCTGGTCCGTCGTCCGGCAGCGCCGGGGAACTCTCCAACTCCTGCATCACGCCATCGCCGAGGCCAGGGAGTGTACCGAGGCAAGGCGACAGGAGACCCTGCTTCGTCGGAAGCAGAGCGAGCTTTCGTGGATGGGCTATCGCAAATTCGAAGTGCAGCGAAAGGTCTTCGAGGACGAGAATCGGAGCATCTGCTCGTTCTACCTCGTCCCTCACGATCAGCGCCCGCTCCCCGACTTCCGGCCCGGGCAGTTCCTGACCTTCGATCTGGATATCAGGGCCGATACGCCCGAGCGGCGATCGGGCGCCCGCCGGCCGTCCCATGCGCTGGGCCACTTCGTGCAGGAGCGGCAACAGAAGTCCACCGTTCGTTGCTACTCGTTGTCCGATTGCCCGAGACCGGATTCGTATCGCGTCACGATCAAGAGGATCCCGTCCCCGCCGACCGCCGCGCCACCGGGACTCGCGTCGAATTTCTTTCATAGCTACGTCAAGGAAGGTGATATCCTCAACGTTAAGGCACCGAGCGGCAACTTCTTTCTCGATGTGAGCCGCGAACATCCGGTGGTATTGATCGGCGGCGGTGTCGGCGTCACGCCGATGCTGAGCATGCTCAACGCGATCGTTGCGAGCGGATCGAAGCGCGAAACGTGGTTCTTCTACGGTGTGCGCAACGGCAGGGAGCAGATCGCGAAGGAGCATCTCGTGAACATTGCTGCGGAGCATAAAAACGTTCATGTCCATGTCTGCTATAGTCGACCTCTCGACGGCGATCTACTCGGGAAAGACTCTCACCACGCCGAGTGCGTGAGCGTCGATTTGTTCAAGCGCCTTCTCCCATCGAGCAATTACCATTTCTACATCTGCGGCCCGCCACCGATGATGGCGACCATTCTTGAGGACCTCACGGTGTGGGGAGTCCCCGAGGACCACATCAAGTTCGAGGCGTTCGGACCAGCCACGGTGCGCAAGACGCGCGCGACGTTGTCAGGAGTGGCGCGCGTGCCCGCGGTCGAATGTACCGTGACCTTTAGTAAATCCAGCAGGACGTGCAAGTGGACGAATGACGCTACCGTCCTGCTCGAACTGGCTGAAACCAACGGCGTCGTTATCGATTCGGGTTGCCGAGTGGGCAACTGCAACACGTGTCTCACGGCGATCAAAGCGGGCGACGTCAGCTATGTGCGTGAGCCGGACACTATGCCCGAGGAGGGATCAT
Organism: Gemmatimonadota bacterium; assembly: GCA_027294815.1. Taxonomy (GTDB): domain Bacteria; phylum Gemmatimonadota; class Gemmatimonadetes; order Gemmatimonadales; family GWC2-71-9; genus B3T1B10. Next base: position 3,221 of record JAPULP010000207.1, read on the forward strand.
GCCTCACCTGCATCGCGATACCCAATGGTGATCTGGTGTTAGACGCCTAGAGGGGGTCCTTGGCGTGATGCACTGAGGTAAATGCCGTCATGGAGCTATTGTCAGCCGAGAACCAGAAGGGAGATGGACAATGGGCAAACGAGACAGTATTCGGAAATACGGTGGTGCTGCGCGCCATCTCGTCATTGCGTCCCTGCTCAACTTTATTCTCGTAGTGGCGCTCGTCGCACAGGATCCCACGAAGATCGCCGGGCCGGACACGTGCCAGGAGTGCCACGAGGCGGCATTCCAGGTTCTCCAGCCCACGAAGCACCAGTCATCCTACCGCACCTTCCACAGGCAGGACGAGACACAGGCTATCCTGGAACGGTTGGGGCTGCGGAGCGCGAGACGCGCCTTCTGTGTGGATTGCCATTATACATCGCAGCAGGCCACGGGCCGGCGAACGGCGAGGACCATTGCCGGTGTGTCATGCGAGTCTTGCCACGGCCCGGCGGCCGATTGGGTGGACATCCACAACAACTACGGACGGGACGCGAGCGGCCAGCGGGGCACGCGCGAGACGGAGACCCCCGACCATCGCGCATCCCGACTCGAGGAAACAGCCAGGTTGGGCATGCTCAGACCCGACCAGCCCTACCTGCTGGCGCAAAACTGTTTCCAGTGCCATACCGTACCTCGAGAGGAGTTGGTCAACACCGGTGAGCATGCAGCGGGCAGCGACTTCGAACTGGTTTCCCGCCTCCGTGGTGAAGTTCGCCACAACTTCCAACTGTCGAACGATGAAGTGAATCGGGACGCGGCGAGAGATTATGACCCAGCCAGTCGGAATCGCGTGCTCTACGTCCTGGGGCAGATGTTGGACCTCGAGTATGCGCTGCGTGGCCTCGCCGATGCCACGATGTCGGGGACGTACGCCCAGGCGATGATGGACCGGGCGG
>JAPULP010000208.1 GCA_027294815.1 Gemmatimonadota bacterium
CCTTCAGCAACATGTCGCTCTCTTCAATGCGCACGAAGCCCTCGATGGACGACCCGTCAAAAAGAATGTCGCCGGCGAGTGCTTTCGCGAATTGGCTCTTGGGAACCTCGACGTTCTTGTTGATGCCGGTAACATCGGTGAACTGCAGCCTCAGCGAATCCACCTCGAAGCGATCAGCGAGCTGCGCGATGTCCTCCGCCGTGGCGCCACTGGTGTTCAGGGCCTCGGACGACAGTTTCGGCTTCACTACCGAGTTGAACGTGAGGGGCTTAGGGGGCACGGGACTCTCCTTGGATCTATGGGATTTCTGGCCGGCAATTCGTCGCCGCGGTTTCGCCTGCTTCCAACCATTCTATTCGGCAGCTGACTCAGTGTCAACGATTTCGTGCACAATCTGCACAATATTGGCCCAATTATGGAAATTGTGGACAAATATCTGCTCTAAGTGGCAGGATATTCGTCCATCGATGTAATTTCTGAAGGTTTTTTAGAGATTTACGACAGAGAGTCCAGAAGACTCCAAAGTTCGTGCGCCGAGAACTCGCTGAACCGGGTATCGATGTCGCGCTCGGCCCACTCGAGGAAGATCCAGCCGGAAAGCCGATGGGTGTTGCCACTCACGAAATGAATGCGCCCCCGCAGGCCGTTCATCTCGTCGTCGCGAACCGATTCGAGCAATACGTCCCACCGATGGTCGCCCCGAGCCAGCTCCCCCATCTGGCGAGCCTTGATCGCTGATAGCGGTGGATCGAAATGCTTCAGCTTGGGCATTCCCGAATTGTCCGTCGAACGCAAGCTCATGGTGGCTACAGTAATGCCGCGCCTGTGAGCACGCTAGCGCACGGGTCCGAGAGACTCGCCGCACCGCCCCAGAGTCCCGAAGCGATCCCGAAAATCCACGCGCCGGTCACACGGCACTCCGGCATCTATTCCGATGTGCCGACCCGTGTACATTCCCTGCCCCACGAGCGATAGAGGTTCATGGCGGAGCCTAGGGTACGGTGTCCCAAATGCGGCAGTGAAGCTAGCGGCAGGTTCTGCGGCGAATGCGGAACGTCGCTCGCGCCCCCCACGTGTCCCTCCTGCAAAACCGACTTACCGGCCGGCGTGCGCTTCTGTCATCTGTGCGGCGCTCCACTAGGAGCACCGCGCCCCCGCCCCCGCGCTTCCCGGTCGACCACCCCGGCATGGGTCGCGGTGGGCGCAATCGGTACGCTCGGGATCGGATACACCGCATTGCAAGTGTTCGACAGGGCGCCGTCCGTTCAACCGCCCCTTCGGTCGGCGCCTGCTCCCGACATCAGCCAGATGACTCCGAGGGAGCGCGCCGATCGCCTCTTCGATCGCATCGTCCAGGCCGCCGAAGCCGGTGACACTGCACAGGTCAGCCAGTTCCAGCCGATGGCGCTGGCGGCGTATTCTATGCTACCTCAGCAAGACAGCGACTCCAGGTATCACGTTGGGTTGATACACTCGCTGACGGGTGCCTTCGGTGCGGCGCAAGGGCAGTTGGATTCGATCCGAGCCGACTCCCCAGACCACCTGCTCGGCGCGATGCTGCGTTACACCATCGCGCAACTCACCGGCGACATGCTGGGACAGCAGCAAGCATACCGCGAATTCCTCGACGCTTACGACCAAGAGATATCATTGCAAAAACCAGAGTACGCAGCACACGATCCAGCCATCAACGCTTTTGTGACCGCCGCCCGGCAGGCTATCGGAATAAATAACTGATGCCCACCATCCATGTGGCTCACAGTCCGGATTCCGACGACGCTTTCATGTTCTGGGCGTTGGCGCAAAAAAAAATCGACACCGGCGACCGCGAGTACGTGCACGAACTCGCCGACATCGAAACACTCAACAGGCGAGCCCTCGATGCCGAACTCGAAGTAACAGCGATTTCGGTGCACGCTTATGCCTACTTATCGGATACTTACGCCATCCTTCCTCACGGCGCTTCGATGGGCGATCGCGAGTACGGTCCGCGTCTCGTCGCTCGCACGCCAAAGCCTGCCGACGTCCGCGCCACCATCGCGGGCAAGAGCGTTGCCGTACCAGGAGAACTCACTACCGCCTACCTAGTGCTCCGTCTCTTTCAACCGGACTTCAAAGCGGTAGTGGTGCCGTTCGACCAAATCGAAGAAACAGTGGAACGCGGAGACGTCGATGCCGGATTGTTGATTCACGAAGGGCAACTCACCTACCAAGATCGAGGCCTCCAACTTTGGCTCGACGAAGGTGCCTGGTGGTTCGACGAAACGAATGGTTTGCCGCTCCCTCTCGGATGTAACGTTGTGCGACGGGATCTGGGCGACGAGTTGATCAGCGCCGTGTCTCGAGATCTGCGCGCGAGCATCACCACCGGTCTGGAACATCGGGAAGAGGCCCTGGCCTACGCGCTCCAGTTCTCGCGCGGTTTGGACGACGTCAAGGCCAACACCTTCGTCAGCATGTATGTCAACGATTTAACGGTCGATTACGGGGAACGCGGGCGGAAGGCGGTGGCGGAGTTGTTGGGAAGAGCGGCAGACGCTGGATTGATCCCCGAAAAGGTTCCGGTTTCGTTCGTGGACGACGGGGAGCGGTAAGAAGTGAGAGGGCCCTTCCCCCCACACCCGGGGGGCGGGGCGGGGCGGGGCCGTCTCACTTCTCACCACTCACGTCTCACTCAAAAAAAACCCGGGGGCCGAAGCACCCCGGGTCGGAGTGGCCGGACGACGCCGCCGTCAAACGCCGCGCACGGCCACAATCTATTTCAACGAGCGTCAGGCTCTCGGTATGACCCCGCTCGGCAAGTAGATCGTGGGTTTCAGATTGTGACTCCCACGCTCGCTGCGGTCCATCCTTGCAACCAGCCTTGGCACTGCTTTCTCGAGTGACGCTCTCCTTTGTGTCTTCCTCATCCGTGTACCCGCGAGTACCGCCATTTGATCCTCTCCTGTCAACTTCCTGTTCCTGCCTCACTCAGTTAGATGCTTCCCCCGCCGAGATGGTTGCACGCTTCGGCGGCTATCGACTGCGCCGAATTCGCCCGATCCGCGAGATGGCCAGCGAATCGGCCGCCGATCCCCGACGAAAAACCAGCTTCGTGTTCGCCGCTCCATAACCGAGCCCCGTCACACTGATGCGAATCGTGGGGCGCGATACCGTCAGCGACACTCCAAACACAGCCGGTCCCGCTCTTCTCATGAACACCGTGTCGGGTCGCCCTTCGATCACCGCCACAAGCGAATCCCGACCAAACTCGATACGAACCCGCTTGCCACGTACGATGGCCGCAAACCGCGCCGATCGATAAAAGCCGACCGTCTCGTGTACCGAGCGCGCCACCGCTAGTTGGTCTAACGCCTTCCCAAGCCGTGGAGTTCCCAGCGCCGTGAGAATCCCAACGATCACCAACACGATTACGACCTCGACGAGGGTAAAGCCGGCCTTCATGCAGTAAACGTTGCTTGTGCGGCCAGAATCCCTGCACCAGAGATATGCGGCGAGTAGCCGAAAACCGCGCGCCGGGTCACTCCAACCGTTTCCTGACAGAGCCCGCACACGGCTCTGACCTTACCCCTTCGCACCGACGGTATCGTCCGTAGTCCTCCCACACAGGTGTCCGATGACGTCCCTACCTTTGGCAGCAATCGAGGTCCGCACGGGCCGGTTCGTCATGCGCGCAACCATCTGCGCGTCCATGCTGTTGGCGATGTCCGGCACACCGATCACGGCGCAGATTCCAGACGAGTTCCAAAATCTGCGGATCCTTCCGACCGACATCTCGCGCGATAGTCTCCTTAGGGTCATGCGTGACTTTTCGTTCGCGCTGGGCGTGCGATGTCAGTACTGCCACGTCGGCGGAGACGGCATCTCGTTCGAAGGAGTCGAGTTCCACAAAGACGACGATCCCGACAAGAGAAAAGCGCGCTTCATGCTCCGGTTGGTGGCCAACCTCAACAATCAGGTGTTCCCCCTCATTCCCGAGCGCGACGATCCCCCTAGGCAAATCGAGTGCAAGACTTGTCATCGCGGGCTGGCCAAACCCGTTCTGCTGAGAAACGTTTTGAGTTCTGTCCTCGACCAGCACGGAGCCGACTCAGCAACGGCAACGTACAGAAGACTGCGAGAGTCGTCCGGGATGGCGGGCGTGTACGACTTTGGAGAGTGGGAGACCAATACCCTGGCGGAAGAGCTCGCGGCTCAAGGCCGCTTCCGAGATGCAATCGCTATTTACAAACTGAACGCGGACTTCTACCCCCGCTCTTCCGCCATTGCCGGTTCGCTCGGGCGCTTGTACGAGCAAGTCGCCGACACCGCGGCGGCGATTCGTTCATATGAGCGGACGCTCGAACTCCGTCCGAACCACCGGGGAGCAACCGAACGACTACGCGTCCTGCGCGGGCAATAGCCCAACCGGTGGGGGGTGGTGTTGTCTCAAGGTCGGCATAATACTGCTTCATGCCCAATGAAGCGCCCAAAGACCCGCTCGTCATTCTCCGCCAATATCGCCAACTCGCTCCCTGGAATCTTCACGACCTGACCTCCGTGGCCGGGGCGCTCCTCGAGGCGTCCGGCGTACGACCGACAAACGCAGCAGCGAAGACACGGCCGGGCGATCGGACGATTCGCTATTACGTAGCCCAAGGCCTGATGGCTCCACCCGAGGGGCGCGGAACGTCGGCAACGTACTCGTATAGACACTTACTTCAGATTCTGCTCATCAAGCTGCGCCAAATGGAAGGCGTTCCCCTTTCGCAAATTGGGAACGAACTCGAAGACCACACTGGAGACATCATCGAGCACCGTGTGGCTTCCTCCCTCGGGGCCGGTGTGGTTCCGCCCAGTCACCTGGCGATTGCAAATCCCGAGGCCGCTCGGGGGCGGGCCGGGAGAGCCATCCATGCCTGGGCAGGACTGAGTGAATCGACCGACCGGCCCGCCGAAATCGGCACCACAAAGTGGCACCGGGTTCCCGTTGTGCGGGGGGTGGAGCTCCACGTCCACGAGGGGCATCCCCTCGCGAAACACATCGGTGAAGGCCAGGACATTGCAGACGCTGTTCGTCTCGCGGTGAATCGGCTGCTGATGAGAGATGAATAAGAACACGCCTCGCGGGTATCTATATCACATCGCGGTACCCTCAGCGGCAGACATCTTGTCGCGGGACCACATCCAATCCCAATCGGCGCAACCATCCTCGCGTTCGGCCTCGTGTCGTACGCCCGCCGCCCCGGCCAAAAAAAAATCTCTGGGCGACCGGCGCTTGGGAGCTGGTTGCTCCGAAACGGCAGGAAGAAAAGGTGCTGGTCAATGTCGTAGAAGAGATGTCGATCGCGTCCGGACTTCCGCTGCCCAAAATATGGATCGTGCCGGACAAAGATCCGAACGCCTTCGCCACGGGTAACGACGAAAGCTGAGTCCTACGTGGCCGTGACGGAGGGTCTCCTCGACACTCTCAACCGCGACGAGCTGCAGGGTGTAATTGCCCACGAAATGGCCCACATCAAGAATCACGACGTGAAGCTGATGACGTTGCTCGCGGCGCTGATCGGCGCGATCGTGCTGATGTCGGACGCGGCATGGCGCTCGCTGCGGGTCGGCAGGCGCACCAAGACAGGAAGGGGAGGCGGAAAGAAAGGCGGCCTTGGCGCAATCATCCTCGTCGCATGGCTACTCACTCTGTTGGTGGCGCCTCTCCTCTCTCGCATCCTCGCACTGGGAGTGAGCCGCAAGCGCGAACTCCTGGCAGACGCGTCGAGTGCGCAATTCACACGCAATCCCGCAGCGCTAGCGGTGGCCCTTCGCAAAATCGAGGATGCGCAGTCGGCCACCAAGGCTATCGGCCGCGGTAGCGCGCACCTTTGCATCGCCGATCCGCTCGGTCGGCGTCTGACACACAAACAAGGATTTATCGCGGACCTTCTTGCTACACATCCTCCGATGGGCCTGCGGGTGGCGCACCTCAAAGCGATGGCGTTTCAGTACGAGCAGACGGGAGTGTTACCGGAGTCGGTATAAAGGGAGCGGGGAGCGGGGAGCGGGTAACTACCTGAGCGCACCGCAGCCAACTCCGTGAATTCCAGTTGCTCCAGGATAGCCCGAGCCAATTCGCGGTCTTGACTTCGCCCGGTATATCGCGTGATGAGGGTCGCCGCGCATCGAATCGCCTCGAGACGATCTCGAAGCTCTCGCGCCGCAGCTTCGCGCGACGCTTCCGCACCGGTCGGCATGACGCACCACATGCACAACCATATTAGAACGGTGACCCCCGACCATCACCTATTCAATGCGTCATACGGCAGAATGTTGCGGACAAAAAAAAAGACGACCGACAACCCCCGAAGGGATCATCGGCCGTCCTACGCGCGAGCTACCCGGAGTCAGGGGATTCCTCCCTCTGTTCTTCTTCCTGACGCCGCCGGGACTGTTGCGTCACGGTAGGGCTGTCAAGAGCTCCGGCTTCCATTCCCAAGCGGCCCGGCCAAGGCCACAAGGTTCACTCGTGCGGGCGCTACGATCAGGTCGGGTCGCGGACCGACCGTTCGCACTGCACACCGAGGCACCATTTCGGTGTGGGTGAGGCACGCGACTGGCCCCACCTGTCCAAGCGAAAGTGATCACCCGGATCTTCGGCCGCCCAAGCCCTTGGTTAGTAGGCGTCCTCCCCGGAATTTTCTGCTTGGACTCGCCACCCAGGGCGTTTTCGGGACCGAGTCCCGCCCTTCTCCTGAGTGCCGTGAACGTTCAATTTAAGAGCGGTCAAAAAGCGCGCAAGTGCCGATGTATCTTCGGTTTACACGATTCCAATGTGCAAAAAATGTGGATACGAAACCCCCACAAACACACGGAGTTGGACACCTTATCCACCCGATGTGGAAGGTGTGGAATGTCGGTAACTCGACTTTTGCCACATGGTGCTAGAGGCAGTGAATATCGAATATCCGATATCCAATACTGAATACTCAATCTTGGATATTCGAGATTGGATATTGGATATTCAGTGCCCTCTCACTCACTCGACATCTCTTCGTACACATACGGCTCGCCCTCATCGACAGGGGCAAACAACACACCGGCGCCCGTTGTCGCGAACCATCCGGTCAACAGCTTGTTCGATCCGGCTCGATCCGGCTCCCGCAACAACGCGCCGAGCCATCGTTTCACGTGCCGCAGTTCGGGAGCGCGCTTCGACAGCATGGAGATGACGGCTCCGACTGCTTGCGTCGCCCGAATGAAGTGTGCCAGCGCGTGCGCGCGCTGTGCAAACTCGAACGCTCGGACGCCGGGTTCGTCGTACAGCAGCGAGCCCTCGTAGGGATCTGCCGGGGGCGCATCCATTCGGGGTCCCATATAGACAAAGACCCGACGGCCGTCGCGGCGCCGCTCGACCATAGCCGCGGCTGTTTCTCCGCTCAATCGCGCGGCGTGAATGAGGTCCTCGTCCGCCAGGAGGCCGACCGCGCCTGTCCACTCGAGCACCGCCAGAGCGCTTTCCAACGGACACCCAACTTCGTCGTCGTACGCGAGAAACCGCGGAGCGTCTCCGGCGCGTACAAAAAAATGCCCAAGCGCTTCGCCTCGATCCGTAAACGAACGAGTAGTCCGGGGTGTCACCGGTGCGGCAGCCATGATAGAGAGAAAACTAACAGGTATGGACCTTGCACACGCAGAAGAGTGTCATCGTCGCGAAGGTGTCCCATGAGGAACACGATGCTGCTGGGTTTGGCCTTGTTTGTAGCACCCCAATCCCTACTGGCTCAGGGCTTACGTGAAGTACCACAACGATTTGTGTTCGTCCAGCCCCTCGGATTGATACTCGGCGTGGGTACGGCGGGAGTGGAATTCAACATCGGACGGACCACGACGTTCGAAATCGGCGCGGTGGGTGTGTACTCCCAAGAGGACGGAATCAAGATCTACGGTGGCGGCCCGGGCGTCGGGATTCGCAAGTATTTCGGCGAGGCCGAAGCGGCGGGTATCGTGATCGGCGGACGAGTCGACGGTGTCTGGTTACAAGCCGACAACCGTGACGCCCAAAGGCAGTTTTTGACCACACCACTGCTCCAGCAGCGTCGCGATCATCTCTATCTCGGGATGGGAGTGCTGTTCGGATATCGCTGGGTTTCGATTGGCGGGTGGTTTGCGGAACCCGCCATCAGCTATGAGTATTTTGCCGGACCGCGGCCCTTGGTGCCCGGTTCCGGCGATCTGCAAGACAATCTCGGGATATCGGTGGGTGTGGCATTCGGGCTCGCGTGGTGATGCGACCACGCTCACTTGCCTAGAATGAAGACCGTGCGCATGGTTCAGGCATGAAGACAATCCTCGCCTTTCTGCTGATCGTGACGCCGTGTCCTCTGGTTGCGCAAAGACGAGACTTTACCCGGGACAGCGTGCAAACTCGGCTCCTCGGGCGGTGGGTCGGCGCGATGGTGAATGGTCTTCCGCTTTGGCTTGATTTCTTCGGCGATACGATGCTGGTCGTCAGCAACAACAGTCGGAATTACGCGGTCGATTACTTCCTCACGCCTCGCATCCTGACGATCTACGGCGATACGGCGCTGAGCCACATACTCTACCACAGCTTTCACCGATTCCATGACTCGACCGAGGCCTTCGTGCCGGAGTTTCAGTTTGAGCTGCGGTATAGATTTTCGCTCGAGAAGCTGCTCATCGAAGACCAAGACAACGTCACGATCACAATGACCGCGCAAAGCCCGCTCGCTCGTCCGATAGAGGCTAGATGGATCGCGGACCTTCCCGACAGCACGCAAATGGAGCTCTTCCTATCGAGAAGTGGGGATGCATCACACCGAATACGCCCTGGCGGATCTCGCGTGTTTGGAAAGTGGGAACGGCGTTCCCGGGAAATCGAGTTCGACTGGACGCCCGACTCTTTGGAGGTTTCTGATGCCACGTTGGTCTGGACGGGTCTATTCGACGCTCCGGGACAACAGATTCTTCTGGACAGCATTGGCCCCGGAACCAGCGTGACCATCTTCCGACGTATCATACGGTGAGAGGTTAGGGAATATCCAATATCCAATATCCAATATTGAATATTCAATTCTGGGCATTGGGTATTTGGATATTCCCAAGCTCTCTATATAACCACTACCGGGTGAAGCTTATCCCGCCTTTCGTCGAACAGGCGTTCGGCTCGATCGAGCCGGTACTCGACCTCCGCCGCGTGGGTGTCCCAGAATTTCACGTTTGGCTCGACCATGCCTGTGAAGCGGCGCACCATGACGAGCGCCTGCGTGACCTCACAGTGCTCGGGCTGCTTGTCGGTGTGTCCGGAGGTGAGCAGACCCCTCAAGAACGGCAACGTTTCGGGGTCGTTCAGGACGAACAGGGACTCGAGTATACGGGGGCTCAGAAAACTCCGCAGATGCAGGTCACCGCGGATTTCGTCGAACAACGCCACCAGTTTGCCGGCGGCACGCTCGGACGGATAGAAGCGAGCCGTCTCGGCCGCGATACCCATGAAGGCGTGATGGGCATCAGAAACGAGGAAATTTTCGAACACCGCCCATTGCCGTGGGGGGTGTCGCTCCGCGAGTGAAAAAAACGAGAAGTACCGCCGCGGGAGCGGGGCGGCCTCGTCTTCGAGAACAGTGCACAATCCGGCAATCCCATAGCGTTGCGCGACCAGGGCGGCGGCGGCGGCGTGTTGCAGCCGTTCGAGTTCCGACGTCCGGAACGTCCTGACCCTGAGAGCGGCGTCAGTTGCGGTGTGGGCCAACTCGGGGAGTCGATCCAGCAACCGCAGGAGTAAGCCGTCCACCTCGTCGAGCGCGAGTTCGCCGTAGTGCTCGTCGTGGCGCCAGGCCCTATGAAGTGCTCTCCAACCCAGATCGCTCAGTTGTGTCGCGTGCCAAGCGCGCTCGAAGGCCTCCGGCGTCGGGGCGTCCAGCAACCCCCGCAGCGCTTCGGCAAAATGAAGAATGGGATTCGACATCTAACGGAAACTTACTCGCCGATCCGCGTGCCACCACTCCCATCGCCGCACGAGGGCGGGTTGCGGGCTGCTCCAGGGTGAGCAGATTGCTTAAGGCGCGGACGCAAGCTGACGTAGCGCCCTCACACCTCAGCGACGGGAAAAACGTGTCGAAAAAAGTATTCGGCAATCGTCTTGCACTTGGAACCGCATTGCTAGCACTCGCCGGTTGCGCGCCCGACGCTCCCATTCTCATCGGGCTTGCGGGTCCAATCTCGGAAACCCGCGGTGCCTCGATGCTCCAGGCCGCGGAGCTGGCAGTCCGCGAAGTCAACGACCGCGGTGGCATCGCAGGGCGATCTGTCCAACTCCTAGCCCTCGACGACAGCGCGAACGCCGCCATTGCGGTCAGGGTGGCTCGGCGATTCTACAACAACCGGGCTGTAGTGGCTGTCGTTGGCCACGTCACCAGCAGCACGACGCTTGCGGCCGCGTCTGTCTATGGCGCCGGCGACACTCCGATGGTGCAAATCTCACCATCTGCGTCGAGCCCGTTCATCTCCGGCGCCGGGCCATACACGTTCCGCATTTGTCCATCTGACCTTGTGCATGGCACCCGTCTGGCCGAATGGGCGCACGGACAGCTCGGAGCCGAACGAGCAGCCATCCTTTACCAAAACGACGACTACGGTCGCGGTGTACGGTCCACGTTTGTGTCCAGCTTTTTGGAATTGGGTGGAGTGATAGTCTCCGAAGATCCGTACATCGACGACGTTCCGAGTTTCGCACCCTTCTTGGAGCGTGTACAACAACAAGGCGGGGCGGATATCCTCCTCATTGCAGGTACGAGACAGAGCGGTGAGAAGATCAAGGCTACGTTAGACACCGTGGGTTGGAACGTCCAACTCATGGGCGGAGGCGGAATGGTGGGCATCGAGGAGTCGATGACAGTTGAGGGCATGTTCATTTCGAGTGCGTATCTGCCGGATCAGGGAGGGGACCTCAACAGTGAGTTCGTGCGTTCCTATCGGTCAGCCTTCCCGAACCAGCTTCCCGATTATCGCGGGGCCGGCGCCTACGACATCATACATCTGCTCGCACGGGCGATGGAGGAAGTGGGTGCCGACCGATTCCTCCTCCAAGATTACCTGTCCCGCGTGGTCTCATTCGAAGGGGTGACCGGTACCATCACGTTCGACCAGAACGGCGACGTCGAGTCCAAAGAGGTGGTTATTGGAGTCGTGACCGGTGGACGTCTCATAACGGCACCCGGTCAATGAGCTGGCTTCGCCGCCTCAACACGCTGCGCATACGCGTCATTGTGGGCGAGGGTGCGCTTGTACTCGGCATAGCGATTATCGCCATTTCCGGAATCGCCGCCTTACGACGCGTCAGTCGAACCATCTCGGAAGAATTACGACTCAACACACAGCTCACACAGGAAAGCAGTGCGATGGCCGCGGCACTGTTCGACCAGATTCGCGCCGCCGAACAATATCTTTCCGACCGTACCGTCAGTGTTCGGCTTCAATTTGGTGACGCAGGGGAATTCGCCTACGAGAGTCAGCGGCGGTTGCGTTCCATTGCTGGATTGGCGGAGGGAGACCGGTTGGCCGTCAATCGCATTGCGGACACGCATGCCCGAGTGGAGGCGTGGTATGCCTACGTGCATGCGCTGCACGATACCGGACGCGGCCAACTCGGTGCGACCGCTCAGGCCGCCGATTCGGCGCGAGCCCTCGCCACAACGCTGATCACCCATCTCCGCGACCTCTCGACGCGACAGGCATCGGCATCGGAGACTACCAGCAACGTTCTCGTCAGTATGACGCGTGACCGCGAGGTCATGATGTGGCTCGTGATGGCGCTCGCCGTGATGATCGGAACCGCGATTCTACTCGCTACCGTGCAGTCGATAGCTCTCCCGCTCGCGCGGCTCGCGAACTTTGCGCGTCGCTTGGGAACCGGCAATCTCCGTCCTGTCGAGCTTGGGTCCATGCCCCGCGAGCTCGAAGAGCTAGGCACGGCCATGACGCAGATCAGCACGCATCTCCGATCACTCGTCATGGAAGTTGCGCGACAGAGCGAACGGATCCTGGCGACGGCCGGCGATCTATCGGCAATGAGCGAGCAGCTTGCGGCGTCCGGTGCGCAGATTTCCACGGCGATAGTCGACATCTCACAGGGGGCCAAAGCGCAGGTCAGCTCGCTGCAAGAGAGCGAAACGGCCACGGACGCGCTGCAAGAGTCGGTCCGGCGTAACGCAGAGGTTGCCGGCAACGTCGCCGACGTCAGTAGCCAGATTCGCCGGTTGGCCGTTCGACACCGTGAGGATGTTAGTGCGGCAGGAACAGCTTTACTCGAATTGGGCAATGTCGTGCAGACGAGCGCCCAACAGGTCGAGCGGCTGGCTGCGCTCTCGGCGTCCATCGATGAGTTCGTCGAGTTGATCAAGCGGGTATCCTCACAGACCAACCTTCTTGCACTGAACGCCGCTATCGAAGCGGCACGTGCTGGGGAAGGCGGATTCGGATTCGCAGTGGTCGCCGATGAGGTGCGGCAACTTGCTGACTCCAGCGCGGGAGCAGCCGATGCAGCCACCAACACCATCAAGGAGGTTCTACAACAGGTTTCTCACGTAACCGCAACCATGGAGGACGGTCGGCGGAAGGTTGGCGGAATTGAGACTGTCGCGCAAGGTGCGGCATTAGCGCTGGAAGAAATCACCACCGCCGTTGCAGATGTACAGCGTGAAGCTGAAATGGTAGAGCGGGCAGCACAGACGAACCTGAAAACGGTGGAGCAAATCAAGAAATTGCTGCGGGGCGTATACGACGCGGCCCAGGGGCAGGCAAGGTCAAGCGAGGAGGTTTCCGCATCCGCGGAACAACAAACTGCTTCGACCGAAGAGATCGCCGCCCAAGCCGGCGAACTAGCTCGCGCCGCTGAGCAGCTACAGGCATTGATTCAGGGGCTGCGAACCTAGCGCTTCTTCTTCGCCTTCTTCTTTACCGTCTTCGTGGCCTTCTTGACCTTAACCTTCGGGACGGCCTTCGCAACGGGCGCGGCTTTCTTCTTGCCGGTCCGCGCCGTTTTCGATGCCGTAGCCTTTTGCAATACCTTCTTCGCACTGGGCTTTCTGCGGGCCTTCTTCCCGGCACCCCTTATCGCGACGAGCAGTTCCCCACCTTCCTCCGATCCCAGCAGCCCACGGCGCACCGCATACTGGACGAGCTCGTTGGCATCCGACTCGTGAAAATCTCTCAAACCCGCTCCCGCACGAATCATGTTCACAATGGCGTCGGCCACTGGGCTCCTTAGAACGCTCGCGATCCCAGGCAGGCTCTCGAGTAGGGCTGAGATCTGCTGACCACGCAGTTGTGCTGCCATCAATACTCCTCTGGCGATTGGATTGGGGAGCGGCAACCTAAGAAGTCCGAGCCGTCACGTCAAGCGTGGCCTTGAAACGTGGAAAACTCGTAAGATGGTGTCTATAAACGACTTATAGGTGTGACAAGGCAATGCTGGTTGAGCCCGGAATCGCCACCGCGATCGATTGCTCGATAATGGCTTCCGCCGTTGCTCCCCGGACAAGGAAGATCAGCTCTGCTTGGACTCCGACCCAGCCGGTTTGCGTCGGACCTGGCTCTTAAAGGGCTCCTGGGCCCGCCGATACACTACCCACTCGGATTGTGAGAGCATCTCACCCAATACCGCCCTGGTGCGTTGGTCTAAAGGCATGTCCAGATGCATTTCCATCAGGTAGTCCGCACCGTCTGCTCCGATTCCTTGCAATCGGAACCCGGCGGATTGGGGCACCACCGCGGTCACCTCTAGATTGGCGACGGGCACGTACCCGTCATGGGGATGCGCCATCAAAGCCTCCACGAGGGGGGTCTCATGAGAGAGTGACCCCGGGTACCACTCTGGTCAAGTCGTTTAAACCGGGATAGATTGAAAATCCCCCTAAATCCGGGAGGGCCAGTGGGGCGTCGCGGTATAAAGGAATTCCGGGCCGATGAAGCGTTGCAACTGATCTTGGCAGATCGAGATCGCGAGGAGCTGGGGTGCCCGAGCTGCGGTAGCAGCGACATCCAGCGGACACCAAAACGGCGCATTCCCAGCGCCCGGTGGGGCCGGCTTCGGCAGGTCACACTACAGTGCAGCGAGTGCAGTCGGCGTGCGGTCTATGTTCCCCGTAATGTGACACAACCCTCCCATCCTGAATTGACGGTCTAGGAGAGCGATGCCGCGTGGCTGGTGACGCCATTCAGATGATGGGCACGGTGAAGGAAGTACTTCCCAACACTACCTTCCGAGTCGAACTAGAAAACGGTCATGAAGTCCTTGCCTACGTGTCCGGCAAGATGAGAAAGCACTACATCCGAATCCTCCGTGGCGATCGCGTCTCGGTGGATCTTTCACCGTACGATCTCACGCGGGGACGGATTACGTATCGGTATAAATCCTAGGGTGTAGGTTGTGGGGTGTAGGGTGTAGGGGTTGTAGAATTTCGAGATTTGGTTGTTAGAAAAGAGACCCCGCAACTCCAACGAGTGAGCGGGGTCTCTTGTTAGATCCTTCTCTCGCGTCCTACACCCCACACCCCACACCCTAATATTCACCGCAATAGGTGAAGCAGCCGTCTCCATCGAATAGCCGTGAGGATCGGAAGGGGCAGAATGCCGTTCTTGTCGTAGCTGAAGTAAACGATCACGGCCCTTCCGCGTATCCGGTCGCGCCCGAGAAAACCCCAATATCGACTGTCGTAGGACCCATCACGGTTATCGCCCATGGCCAAGAACGAGTCCGGGGGCACGACAATTGGACCCCAGTTCTTGAGCGTCGGCCTGTATCCTTCCGCTTTCTGCGCCACCAAATATCGACGTTGCCAACCCATCTTCGGGTCGGCCGGATCCATCGTCTCGTCCGACCTCACAACGTACGGTTCTTCGAGCTGTTCACCGTTTACGAACACAACGTTGTCGCGCATTTCGATGGTGTCTGCGGGAACCCCTACGAGACGTTTGACAACCATCAGTCCGGGTTCTTCGGCGGATTCGAATACGACAATGTCTCGCCGCCTTGGTCCCCGAAACCCCGGCAAGCGTTTGTTGATTAGTGGGAGTTCTGCCCCATAGAGAGCTTTGTTCACAAACAGCACGTCGCCGATCAACAACGCGTTTTCCATGCTGCCGGACGTGATGTGGAACGCGCCAACCAAGAGCGTTCGCAGCACAAACCAAAGCACCAGAGCGACCGCGATCGATCGGATCCAACTCATGGTACGCTCGCGCGCGCTCTCGGGTTTTTTCTCTTTGGCCATCAGTGAGGACGAGAGAAAACTCTACGCCAGCGAACCGCCGTCAGAAACGGGAGGGGGAATACGCCGTGTTTGTCGTAACTGTAGTACACCAGGAGCGGTTTTCCACGAATGCGATCACGACCCAGGAAACCCCAGTAGCGGCCGTCATAGGAGTTGTCGCGATTGTCTCCCATTACGAAGAAGGAATCTGGCGGTACGACAAGAGGACCCCAGTTCTTGAGCGTCGGCCGATAGGACCGTGTGTCATCGTGGTCTGCGAGGTACTTCGCTTGCCAACGCCGCATTCGAGGATCACGCGGATCGCCGGTATTGCCGCGTACCGCGAACTCTTCCTCAACCCGCTCGCCATTGCGGATGAGCACGTTGTCTTCCATTGCGATCGTGTCCCCAGGCACCCCGACAATTCTCTTCACGACGCTTATCCCGGGGTCTTCAACCGAATCGAACACCACGATCTCCTCTCGCCGCGGCTCGCGGAACGCCGGCAGCCGCTTGCCAACAATCGGCAATTCGGCACCGTACAACGCTTTGTTGACGAAGAGGAAATCTCCCACCAGCAACGTGTTTTCCATGCTCCCCGACGGAATACGGAACGCCTGTACCAGAAGGCTGGTCAACATGAACCAGATCACCAATGCAATGACGAGAGACTTGACCCACTCCCATGCCACTTGTGCAGGTGACTTCGGTGCTACAGCCTGTTGATCTTTCGTTCCGTCAGATTTCGTCAACATTCCAGAACCCGTTGGTGTCAATTTTCTACCCAATCCGCAATGAATATGTTCGTATCTCCCTCTACCGTTCCATAACGGTTCGATGCAAATGCGAGTTTCGTCCCGTCGGGCGAAAACATCGGAAATCCGTCGAATACATCCGAATAGGTGATCTGCCGGAGGTTCTCACCGTCCAGATCCACCAAGAACAAGTCAAAATCTCGCGACCGCGGATTCTCCTCGATAACGTGATGATTCGAAGCAAAAATGATCCGATTTCCGTCCGGGTGAAAAAAGGGAGCAAAGTTCGCCCCTCCGAGATGCGTGACCTGTTTCTTGCCCGAACCATCCGCGTTCACCACCCAGATTTCCATCTTGCTCGGTCTGACCAGATTCTGACTCAAGAGGCGCGTGTAGTCTGCCTCTTCCTGTGGCGTCGTCGGATACCACGTCCGGTAAACGATCATCGATCCGTCAGGCGAAAAGAACGGCCCGCCGTCGTACCCGAGAGTATTTGTCAGGCGCTGTACATTCGATCCGTCGACATTCATGCTGTAAATGTCGAGGTCGCCGTCTCGCATCGAGGTGAACACAATGGTCTCGCCATCTGGAGACAGCGTAGCCTCGGCATCGTAACCCGGCTCGCTGGTGAGCCTTTGGAGATCGCCTCCGTCCGGCAGGGCCGTGTACACATCAAAATCGCTCAACGGCCAGACATATCCCTGCGAAAAATCCGGGGGCGTTGGGCAAGCCTCTTCGGCGTGGAACGTGCTGGAATACAGGATGCGTTCATCGCGCTCGTAGAAATAGCCGCACGTCGTACGCCCCAGTCCATTCGAGACGCGTTGCAAGCCGCTACCATCGACGTTGATCGTATACTGCTGGTCGCACGACTCGGCGTCACCGGTGCGTTGAAAGATGAGGCGGGTGCCGTCGGAGGAAAAATAGGCTTCGGCGTTTTGGCCGGCGAAGGTGAGTTGCCGTAGGTTGGCCAGCGAACGCTCGTTCGCCTCTGCTTCCCGTGCGACCGCAAGTGACCCGCTGGCCGGATCTCCGCCGCGGTTGCACGCCGCCAACAGTGCGGTCAGAACGCACGCGGCCCGCGTGGCAAATGTCGCTCGGAATCTGATCACGGCCCAGGCATCGAAAAGGTTGTGGCGAAAAGCGGCCCCTGACCGGCTGAGCCGATACAGGGGCCTCACAATTATACGGAATGGCGGCGCCGTTCCCAAGGGGCATCCCAGCCCACCCCACGGGTCAGAAGAAAATGCCGAAGTCGACTCGCGCTCCGGCCCCCTTGGCTTTTTTGAAGAACCCACCCAACGACTGCCCTGCAACTTGGAAGAACACGTTGCGCCCCTCGATCGCAAAGCCGCCGGAGTAGCCAAGACCTTGATGCCCGCCCAAGATCAAGCCAGCGCGGAGCGGAAACGTCCGCAGGAACCGCCAGGTGGTCCCAAGGTCAATGGTGAAAGGCGTCTCGAAGTCGCCGTTGACCGGCAGCGTAGCAGCCACGTCCAGCTGCAAGATGGCGTTTGCCCATGCGCCCGCGCTAAACCGAATGATCTGCGGAAGCTTCACATCCACATCGACCGAATCGGCGAACACGAAGTCCATCGCGTCGACCGAATCGGCTAGCTCATCTGAGAACAGCGGGTCTGCGGTCGCCACCATCAAGCGGGCGGTCTTACGCTCCACGTCGGGAACGGTCACGCTGCCGAGGTTGGCGAACATCGCCTCGAATGAAAAGCCGTTGGTGGGCCAGTCCATCCGGATCAAGAAATCGCCAACGATGC
>JAPULP010000209.1 GCA_027294815.1 Gemmatimonadota bacterium
ATGATTCGGCGGCTTTGAGGCGCTGCAAGATTCGACGCGGCGTGCGACGGTAAATTTGGCCGCAACCCAACCACCGTCTAGATCGCTCGCGCAGGGGCCGGTGGAGGGAGAAATACGCGCGCAACTATACCGGAGCCGACGAACAAGAGCGCGATGATCAAGAGCGTGGCCCGGAAGTCCAGCCAATCGGTCAGAAGCCCCGCCAACAATCCACCGACGACATAGCCCATGTCGCGCCACAACCGGTACCGACCAACGGCACTCGCTCGCGATGCAGACCCTGCCAGGTCGCCCACCTGCGCGATGAGCGTTGGGTACACGAGAGCGGTGCCGATGCCCAGGGTCACGACGGTGGCAATCCATTGTGCAAAACCGTGCAGGGTCGTGAAACCGACCAGCGCGAGCGCCTGGAGGAGCAGCCCACCGACGATCAGCGAGCGGCGTCCGATTCGGTCTGAGAGCGGGCCGGTGCCGAGTTGCATCAGGCCCCAAACGGCAGGGTACATTCCTGTCAGCCACCCGATTTGTCTCAAGTCGAGATCTTGTCCAGCGAAGTAGATCGGTAAGAGCCCCCACACCACACCCTCCTTGAGGTTGTTGACCAGTCCCGCTTGGTTCGCGGCCCACAGGTGGGCGCGGGCCAAGCGGTCTTGGGGGAACTGCCCTACCGAACCGGAGGGGGGATCCGCGGGGTTCGAGGGCACCGCCGTTGCCGAGGCGCCCTCCAACTCGACGTGCGCCGCAGTGTCACGCGCCGCTGCCAGCGTCACCCCGAACCCGAGCACGGCGGCACCCAGAGCAATGAAGTACGGGGCGGGTCGTGGGCCGTAGGTCGCCGCGAGGTATCCCGCGCCCAAGGCCGCGGTCGCAACGGCCAGATACCCGGCGCATTCGTTCAATCCCATCACGAGGCCGCGCTGCTTCGGCCCCGCGAGGTCCATCTTCATGATCTGCGTTGTAGACCACGCGAGGCCCTGGTTGATACCGAGGAGAACGTTGGCGAATCCGATCCAGCCCCACGATGGCGCCCACATGAGCAGGAGCGGGACCGGAATGCCAAAGCCCCAGGCGACCAAGAGGATGCGCCGTCGTCCGATGCGACCGGCGAGGTCGCCGGCAAGGAAATTCGCCACCGCCTTGGCGAAGCAAAACGCAACGAGAAAGCTGATCGTAACCGTTGCCGAGACGATGCCGAATTCTGACGCGGCAAGCAGCGGAAGGACAGAGCGCTCCACTCCCACTACGCCGCCGATGAAAACGACAATGAGCAGCAGCAGTGAGACTTGTGATGCCTAGGCAACAACAACCTCCGCATGACGGCTAAGAACAACACACCAGCCCAACACGTCGCGGGGTGTTGTGGGGCCGTCTTATCTCTCACTGCTCGCCCGGAAGGCAGGGAAGTCCGACCCGATGAACGCGTTGCGCGCTGAGTGACCGGAACGTATTATAGAAGTACTACATATAAGTACTATATAGCATGGCAAAACGCACCCGCGGCCTGGGATACGCCACCGTGGCCATCCTGAATGCCGTTGATCAAGGCCACCGCTATGGCCTCGACATGATGGAAGCGACCGATCTGCCGAGCGGGACTGTCTACCCCGCCCTCGGGCGGCTCGAGCGGCGCGGTCTCGTCCGGGCCCGGTGGGAGTCGGACGACGTGGCCCGTCGGGAGGCACGGCCCCGACGTTGTTACTACCAGATCACCAAAGAAGGAAGGCGGGTGATGGCAGAGGCGGCCGCCCGCTTTGCGTCACTCGGTGACGCTGTCAATCTGGCCCCGGCTCCCAAGAACGCATGACGCCACACTACGAGTGGCCCTGTTCGGCAGGCGTGGCTGCCTGCCGGTGGTTCGTGCGCCTGGCGGCGAGACTCGTGCCGCCGCGGGACCGGGTGCGAGTAGTCGAGGAGTGGGAAGCAGAACTCTGGGTGCTGGTTACCTCGAACCGCGCCCGTGGGCGATCCGTCACCGTACGTCGTACCCTCGCGTTCTGTCGAGGCATCGTGCCCTATGTGCTCTGGGCCTCGCGTCACCCATCAAAGGTATCCCAACCACGGCGGAAGAGTCACGACATGAACACGCTCGCTCAGGATATTCGATACGGCGCCCGCTCGTTTGCGCGTAACCCGACCTTTACCGCCGCCGTCATCCTCACGTTGGCGCTTGGCATCGGCGCGAGTACTACGGTGTTCAGCGTCGTCAACGGCGTGCTCCTCCGTCCGCTCCCATATCCCGATCCCGATCGCTTAGTAATGGTCGGCATCACGATCCCCGAACTCGGCGACATGAATGCGATGCCCCCCAGGGTCTTCGAGGAATGGCGGCAGAACGTTACGGCGTTGAAGCCTATGGTGGCCTTTAGTTGGTGGACGTTGGACCTGACCGGGGACGGACAACCCTACCGTGTCGGGGCCGCCGGGGTGTCGGCGGGGTTTTTCCCCTTGCTGGGAGTGACGCCGATCCTGGGCCGTGGCTTTCTCCCAGAGGAAGACGAACCCAACACGGCTCGGGTTGCAGTTCTCAGTCACCGTCTCTGGCAAACCCGCTGGGGTGGTGCGGCTGCCATCCTGGGGCAAACGGTGTCTTTGAGTGGAGAACCGTTCACGATCGTAGGCGTGCTGCCACGAGACTTCCATTACCCCGAAGCGTTGTCGGGCGGCAACATCGACATCCTCTATCCTTACCGCCAGCATATTCCGACCGGTGACATGATACAGGTGTTGGGTCGTCTCGAGGGCGGCATGTCGATCGACGAGGCACAACAAACGATGAATGCCATGGGGGGGCAGGCGGCGGCCCGCGGAATCGGGAGTAGCTTAACCCCACTTGAAGCGCGTACGTTGGGCGACGTCGCCCCCACACTGAAGCTGCTTTTTGGCGCAGTCGGGTTCCTGCTGCTCATTGCCTGCGCCAATGTTGCAAACCTACTTCTCGCGCGCTCAACCGACCGTCAACGCGAGATGGCGCTCCGCACCGCACTGGGTGCCGGACCCGCCCGGATCGCGCGGCAACTGTTTACCGAGAGCATGATGCTCGCGCTAGCCGGTGGCGCTGCCGGTGTGTTGCTCGCCACGGGGGGCGTGCGCACGTTGGTCGCGTTCACGTCCGGGGGCATTCCCAGACTCGCAGAAATCACGATCGACACGTCTGTGATGACATTCGTGTTCGTCGTTTCGGTCGTTACCGGAATCCTGTTCGGGCTTGCGCCGGTGGTCCAGCTGGCTGCCGACATTCAAAGAGGCCTGCGCTCGAGCGGCGCCAGCGTGACCACCAACAAGGGTGGCCTCCGCCTGCGCGCGAGCTTCGTCGTGGCTCAGATGGCTCTGGCGTTGATGCTCCTGGTGGGAGCGGGGTTGTTGATTCAAAGCTTCGTACGTCTCAGCAACGTCGATCCTGGATTCGATAGCGAGAACGTAGCGTTCGCCTCCATCATCCTCCCACCCGGGTACGAGAGCCGCGAGCAACAGCAGGCGTTCTTTTCTAGTGTGCTCGAGCGGGTCGAATCGTCCGTGCCCGGACTCGAAGCCGCGGGACTGGCCACCAATCCGCCGATGTCGGGCGACAGCTGGCGGTCACGAATTGTGGTGGACGGTTTCACCCCACCGTCTGACTTCCCAATGACGATGGATTACAGCCACGTGAGCGCGGACTATTTCAAAGCGATCGGCATGGAGCTGGTTGCGGGTCGCGGATTCACCGAGCGTGATCGTGCCGGCGCCGAGTCCGTCATCGTGGTCAACGAGTCCTTCGCGCGGCAGTTCTGGCCGGACGGCAACGCCATCGGCGGCCGTCTCAAGAGGGGTCGCTCTGCAGACAGTCCGGGACCCTGGTACACGGTCATCGGCGTCGTCAACGACGTGAAGCAGCACGGCCTCGCTGAAACGGGAATCCCCGAGACGTACCTGTCGTTTCGTCAGGTACCGTCGGACCAAATGAGCGTGGTCGTCCGATCGACGGCCGGCTTTGCCGCGGTCGCTGGG
>JAPULP010000021.1 GCA_027294815.1 Gemmatimonadota bacterium
GATCGTCCAGCGAAGAGCACCAACCACCCGAATGGCCGTGGGGAGCTGCACCAAAACTTGCAGCACACTGCCGAGCACAGCACCCCAGGCAAGTGCGGTAATCAGTTCAGCGCCCCGCCAGCCGGCGAACCACGTCCCGAAGGCCACGAGCGTTGCAATCTGCGCGATGTTCCACAACGTGGGAGCGGCGTACGCCAAGAAGAACCGGCGATGCGTATTCAACACGCCGAGACACCAAGCGGAGAGGATCATCACACCGGCCATCGGGAACAGGATCCGGACCAACCCGATAGTGAGGTCGCGAGTCGCATCGTCGAATCCAAACGCTCCCAGATCCGTAATGACCGGGGCAAGCACAATACCGAGAACCGTTCCTGCAGCGGCTACGATAACGAGCAGCGAGGCAACAACGTTCGACAGGAGACGTGCAGCCTCTTGCTCATCACGTTGTAACATCGATGCGTACACCGGAATGAACGACGCAGCCAGCGTACCCTCACCCAGCAGATTTCTTATGATGTTGGGAATGCGCAGCGCCGCACGAAAAGCATCGGCTTCGTGGCCACTGCCGAAATAGTGGGCAAAAACTCTTTCCCGAACCAAACCGAGGATTCGCGTTACCAAGATTCCGGCCGCTACCCGCCCAGCCGGACGTCCTCGCGCGCCGGCTGCCACTACGACCTGGGCAACGGCTCGAGAGTCTTGGCCCAGGCATCGCAGTGAGTCTGAGCCTGCTCGACGAAGTGCGGTCCGTACTTCACGAGGTATTGCAAGAGATTGAAAACGCGTTCCTGGGGACGACCGGTCGGAAAGACCGCGTGTCTCGCGTTGGCCAACTGTCGCACCAAGACTTCGTTTTGCTGCTTCAGCCGCGATATCAGCTTCTTTTCGACGTTGTCCAGCCCGCTGTTCATTTGGTTACGGATATGCTGAATGGGTTTTTCGAGTGTCTGATCGATATGTTTCCCGCCCGCCACCAACGTCGTGAACTCTCTATCAACCGCTTTTCGCAGCCGATCCAGTGCTCCTGTTGCATCCGACGGCATGGCATCCCGTACCAATTGAGCCTCGATTTGCCCTTCGGGCCCAGTGAGGTCCTCCGGTGTAAGGCCGTACCGATCTAGAGTCTTCCGCACACGAGGCTCGATGATTCGCGCCGACCACCGCGGCCCGAAAGCTTGAGGTGTTACGCCCAGTGTCTTGAACACGGGGGCGGTCTGCGGGAAGTACGCAAGCTCGCCCGGTCCGGCGACGTACGCCATCGTCGGCAGGATGGCAGCCTCGATCACCGGTCGCAACAGCACATTGGCAGATAGGCGCTCCGGATCTACCGCCGCCAGCTCCTGCAACGACGCCAACGTCCACCGTTCACCGGATCGCCTGGTAACGAAATCCGCGCCATCGATCGTCAACCGATCGCGTCCCATCGCCGCATCGACCATGACCAAGGTATTGCCGGCCTGGGTTGGGACCGGGACGGCGTGACCAGCCGCCTCCAACTCTCCTGCCCGAGCCCGGAGGCGTTCATCCAACATCGTGCCCGCTTCAAGCGCCTTGATCATCCAAGGGGCCGAGACCGCTTTGGCCGCAGCATGTGTGGGACGAAACACCACCAACCCTGCCGAGCCCAGCAAATCCGCAAGGGCATCACCAAAGGCGGTCGCCATGTCATTCCCCGCGTGGTAGTGGCGAGTCAACCATGCCATCGCGTCGGCGCGGAATTCCGTGTCTGGCAACAGTGCCGTGGCGCGTTCGATGAGATCGTCGATATCCGACCCCAATGTTTCGCGGTACAACGGTGTCGACGGTGCGTCGGCCGCGCGGGCGGGCAGCTCTAGGCGTTCCGGTTCGTTCGACGTGGACAGCAGCGTAACGTGATTGGCCTCGGCGAAATCGTGATCGTCACCAGCGACCCAAAACACCGGTACCACCGATCGACCGAGTGCGGCTTCGTATTCTCTTGCCAGCGCAACCGCCGACAAGGCCTTGTACAGGGTAAAGAGTGGTCCAGTGAAAAGACCAGGCTGCTGGCCACTAGTAACACATAAGGCGTCATCGTCGAACAGACGATCGATGTTCTCAGCCCCTCTTCCCTCACCGGCGAATGCCGGTCGCAGCGCAGGGTCGAGCGCAATGCCCCGGTCGAGTGTGTCCGGCGATTCGAAGCCGTTTCCGGCCTGGAGTGGAGTGGTTTGGAACTCTAGCGTCATGGGCGTTGCGCCACGAGAATGGTTCGGGGTGTGTCGGCCGCCAACTCGTCTCCGGCGTAGCTGCCAAAGCGCTCGACCACTCGCATTCCCGCAGCTTCCATCATCGCGGTCAAATCATCCGCTGTGAACAGGCGCACACGTTCCAAGAAAGTCTCGTCCTCGTCGACCAGGTGCATTTGCTTTACGACATACTTGCCGTCGTCTACCAGGCTCCGCTCGATGGCCACCCGGCGCGAGCCTATGACTTTCTCCTCGTGCGGCACGAGGGTAGATCGAACCGCCTCGGCATTCAGGTAATCCATGAACAATCTCCCACCTGGCCTGAGCACGGTGGCGACGGATCGCATCACTTGATGGTGCTCTGCATCGTCTGCAAAGTAACCAAAACTTGTAAAGAGGTTGACAACGAGGTCGAAGGTTGCATCGCATATCGGCAAGAATCGCATGTCACCACGAACGAGCTTCCCAACCGGTGGGGCACCGTGTCGGGCGCGGATCAGTAGCGGCATTGATAGATCCAAACCGAGCACGTCCGCACCGCGCTGAGCCAAGCGAACCGCGTGCCGCCCTGGACCGCAGGCGAGGTCGAGAACCCGTGCCCCGTCCAACGTCGCCACCCGATCGACAAGCGATACAGCACGTTCGGCATCGTCTTCATCCCGATGCGGGTACAGCCGGAGGTATTCTTCCCCAAACCACCGCTCGAACCATTCCGTCACTCGCCGAACACCTCTGCTTCAAAGACGTTGATGCTTACGTCTGGTTCTTGCCACGCTGCCGGTGGGAGGCCGGCCTTGCGGCACGCCAACGCCAGAAACTCGGTCGCATCGCAACCGATTTCCGTCGCTACTTGCGGAAGTAGCAGCCCAACCTGATGCCCGCGACGAACGATGACCCCGTGACGTCCGATGACGATGCTGTCCGCATCCGCCTTCACCGG
>JAPULP010000210.1 GCA_027294815.1 Gemmatimonadota bacterium
CGCCACTTGGACTCGACTACCCGCGGATCGTAGGCCTCCGGTGCTCGAACCGTATCATTCATGGTGGCGGTAATCTAAGACGGCTTGCTCCCCATGAAAGCCTTCCGTAGGTTTGCCGTTCATGCCCGGGTCCGCCTCGAAACTCCGAAGAACCGTGCTCCTGATCGGCGCCCCCGTCGCGGTGCTGGTGATCGGACTGATTACCGGTATCACAACTCGAAGCACCACAATCGAGATGGAGCGGAGCATTACCCGTCGGTTGATCGCCGACGCCCTCCGCGTCTCCACTGTCCTGACGCAGTATCTGAACGAGCGACGTAGCGACGTGGAGTTGCTGGCCCAGCTGCCCGCACTGGTGGATGCCGCCCGCGCGGCCGGCGACGAGGTCGACCGCAGAGGAATCGCCAGGCTCTCGCTCGACGAGTTGGAACGTCGGTTCGAGGCGACCCGAGCCCTCGGCGGGTACCCCGAGCTACGGGCGTTTCTCTCGGAATTCAGGGACCAAACGGACTTCGCGGCGATCTTCTTCACTGAGCGCAATGGATTCAATGTCGAGACCACGAACCAGACGTCGGATTTCGTGCAATCCGACGAAGACTGGTGGCAGCGCACAGTGGCCGACGGGTCGTTCCTGGCCGATCCGGCCCGTGACGAATCCGCCGGCCTCGTCGTCTTGGAATACTCGGTTGCCATTATCGACCCAGGCAACGGGACCGCAATTGGCGTCATCAAGGGCCTCATCGACGCCTCCCCGCTGGCCAGCCTTCTGAATGGAGGAGGAGAGGATTTCGCTCTCAGGGTCGAAGTGGTCGATGCACTTGGACGCCTGCTGGTGTCACCGGACGTCGATTTGTTGTTGCAGGTCTCGGCCGGTATCGATGCCATCCCGTTGACCGATCACCCTGAAGTCGTCGAGGCGACGGCGGCCGATGGCGTCAACGAGTTGGTGGCTTCGGTGCCGGCTGGGAACGGTCAGTGGTGGATACTCGCCCGAGAGTCGACCAGTACGGCCCGGGCCCCGGTTGCCGCCGTGCGGAATTCGGCCTACGTCACGGGCGCCGTGATGATCGCCTTGTCACTCATCGTGCTGCTGATTGTGGCCAGCTGGTTGGATAACCGCGTCACGAAGCCGGTCCAGGCGGTCGGCGCAATTGCGCAACGCATCGCTGAGGGGGATCTGACCATTGAAGCCGTTGTGGAGGGTGGTCGTGACGACGAAGTACACGATCTGATCAATTCTGTAAACCAAATGGTGCGGACGCTCGCCACGCTCGTGGGGGCCATTCACACATCGGCTGACGAAGCGGCGGCCATGGCGGAGCAGATTTCTGCGAGCACCCAACAGATGTCGGCGTCAACACAGGAGATGTCGAAGACCTGTCAGCATTTATCCAACTTAGCTGCGGAACAAGCCAGCCTCATCCAGATCGCGTCGTCGGATACCAAGCGCATACTCGAGATTACTTCCACACTCGCGGACGGCACTCGCACGGCCGCCACACGCAACTCGGCCCTGCAGACCGTGGCGGAACACCACAAGAGCCTGTTGCTCAAGAGCAGTGACGACCTTACGCGTTTGTCCGCCGACATCGCCAAAGGCGTTGAGGACGCACACGCCCTTTCCGAGATGTCTCAAGAAATACAAACGTTTGTCGGACAGTCAAAGTCTATCGCCAAGCAGACGAACATGTTGGCTCTCAATGCGTCCATCGAGGCGGCTCGAGCTGGAGCGGCGGGACGTGAGGGGCGTGGATTTGCCGTCGTGGCCGACGAAGTTCGCAAACTGGCGACGCAAGCGGCCCGTGCCGCAACCATGACTTCAGAAACCGTGGCCAAGGTACTAACCAAGGTAGAACGAACCCGGACCCGGTTCGAAGGCATCGCAGCCGGGAGCCAATCCGTTCAGGAAATCGCTCAGTCGGCTGCGCGAGGATTGGCAGATGTTACCGAAGCCGCGGCCGGCAACAAGGCGTGGACCAACGAGACGTCCGGAGCCGCCGAACAGGCGAAGCGGTTCGTGCAGGACATCTCGGCGCAACTGACCGACATCTCCAGCCGAACCGAAGCCTTCCTCGCGGCCGCAGAGGAAATCGCCGCTTCAGCCCAACAACAGACGGCGTCGACGCAGGAGATTGCTGCGTCAGCGGCGAAGTTGGCGGAAGTGGCCGAACGCCTTACCGGGGATGTGAGTTCTTTCCGTCTACGCCGAGCCGTACCGCCGGCGGTTTCTGATGGGACGAGCGCGCCTCCGGCCTAACCTCCGTTCCCCAACTTCACGAGCCACACGTCGAGCACGTCCGGTAACTCCTTCAATTTCGACAGCAGCGCCGCCGATGGCGGTTGATCCACACCCACCGCCGCGAGGGCGTCACCACCGAACCGCTCGTGGCGCGCCTGGTAATAGAACCCGATGTTGACATCGCCCCCGCTAAGCACCGTGCCCACCCGACCGATCACACCGGGCACATCACGGTTCTTGAGAATCAGCACATCTCCTACGGAGGGTATGTCGACGGTGTAATCGTCAATCCGAATGACG
>JAPULP010000211.1 GCA_027294815.1 Gemmatimonadota bacterium
GTGCGGGAATCAACCAGCGGAGTGCGATAGCGGAACTCCGAAGCGTACTCGACCTCCGCCGGTATGCGCGCCAGCTCCTCGAGCATGTACTCGCCGATCAACGCGGCGTGCCACGACGTGCCGCACGCGGTGAGCACGACGCGGTCGATTTCGAGCAGTTGCTCGTCACTCATGTCGATACCGCCGAGACGAGCCGATCCTTCGTCTTCGAGCAACCGGCCACGCATGGTGTCCGTGATCGCATCGGCCTGTTCGAGAATTTCCTTGATCATGAAGTGGGCGTGTCCGCCGCGCTCGATCGTATCGAGATCCCAATCCACTACCGTGACACTCTTTTGCACCCGAGTTTTGTCGAGATCGACGATGTGATAGTCGTCCGGCGTGAGCACGGCAACTTCACCGTCGTCGAGGTATACAACCGACCGAGTGTGCTTCACGACCGCCGCGGCGTCCGACGCTATGAAATTCTCGCCTTCGCCGAGCGCCAACAGCAACGGTGAGCCGGATCTCGCGGCCACCAGCGTGTTGGGTTCGTGCGTCGATATCACGCCCAGGCCGTATGTCCCCTCGACTCTGCGCAACGCGGCCGTCACGGCCGCCTCGAGAGAATCCGTGAATAGCTCACGAATGAGGTGTACAAGCACCTCGGTGTCGGTCTCGGAGCGAAAGGTATGACCGCGCTCGGTCAGCCAACCACGCAACGCCGTCGCATTCTCGATGATGCCGTTGTGGACGACGGCAATCGTGCCGTCGACGTCGAGATGCGGATGTGCATTGGTCTCGGTCGGCGCTCCGTGGGTCGCCCAACGTGTGTGTCCCAGCGCCAGCGTGCCGGCATGGTCGCCGCCGCTGGCGAGGCGATGCTCGAGGGCACTGAGCTTCCCAGCCGTCTTCTCGACCGTGAGCTTGCCGTCCCGCACGACCGCCAATCCCGCAGAGTCGTAGCCCCGGTACTCGAGCCGCTTGAGCCCTTCCATGATGAGCGGAGTGGCCTCTCGGCTACCCGTGTATCCGACAATTCCGCACATATCTCTCTATTCTGCTCCCGCGTTCTCCCTATCCCCGTGATCCATCAAACACGCCGCGCGCGCCAGCCACCAACTCCTCGGCTTGCGCGGCGGTGGGGGCTTCCGCAATCACGCGGACGATGGGTTCCGTGCCCGACGGCCGAACGTGGAGCCAGCTACCGTTCCACGCCAGTCGCAACCCGTCCTGACGGTCTACCGTTGCATCCCCAAACCTGCGCTCAAGCGCCTCATACGTCGCGAGCAAGTCACCGCCTTTGGGGGCTTTCGCCTTCACGATGGTGTAACACGGTGCCCCATTCACCACCTCGGAGACTGTGCGCCCCGTCACGGCCAACAAGTGCAACGCCAGCGCAGCGGCCACCGGAGCATCGCGCCCCACGTGCAACTCGGGCAGCATGACCCCCCCATTCCCCTCCCCGCCGACGATGGCGCCTCGCGTCAGCATTGCCCGCGCCACGTTCGCCTCGCCCACCGGAACTCGAGCGATATCGACGCCGTATTCCCTGGCAGCGTCGTCTACAATAAGCGATGTAGAGAGGTTTACAACCACGGGGCCCGGCGTCTGCGACAGCACGGCTCGCACTCCGAAGGCCAGGGTATAGTCTTCGCCGATCGGCCGACCGGTCTCATCGACCAGGGCAAGCCGGTCGCTGTCGGGGTCGGTCGCCATGCCCAGATCGGCTCCATTCTCCCGCACCAGACTGGACAATCCACCCAGGTTCTCGGGCACCGGCTCGGGTGGACGCGTAAAGAGACCGTCGGGCTCGAGCTCCATTCCTACCACCCGGCAACCCAGGCGTTCCAACAGCCCGGGCATGATCGTGCCACCGACTCCCCGGACGCAATCGAGTGCCACCGTGAACCCGCGGTCGCGAATCCGATCGACGTCGAGCACCGAAAGTCTCAAAACGCCCTCGACGTGCCGCGCCATGGCGTCGGCGTCTTCCAATGGCGCCGGGGGGGGGACCTCCACCCCCGATGCAGGCGGTGCCGGATCTCCTTCGGCCAGCGCTTGGAGCCTCGCACCCGTCTCTCCATCGAGGAAGATGCCGTCGGCCCCGATGAACTTGAGCGCGTTCCATTCGATGGGATTGTGACTGGCGGTGATCACGATCCCTCCGCCGGCGCCGTGGTGCACTACAGCCAATTGCGCGGTAGGCGTCGGGATCATCCCGCAATCGATCACCCCACACCCGACCGAGCCCAACCCAGCCGTCACCGCGTCGGCGAACATCGGTCCCGATGTCCGCGAATCGCGGGCCAACACGACGCGTGTTCCCCCGGACTGCAGAACCAGACTCCCCATCGCGGCCGCAAAGCGGCCGACCAGCTCCGGCGTCAGACCCTCGCCTACGATACCCCGGACTCCGGAAACGCTGATGATGAGGGTGTCGGACATGAGGCGGCGTGGGCTCGGTGAATGGGCGTGGGGGGTAAGCTAGGGCAGGGGGGCACAGGGGCACAGGGGCACAGGGGCACGGGGCAGCGAGGGGCAGCAGGGGGCAGCGAGGGCATTGGGATCCATCTGCCAACTTGAAATTTGCGATCTGCAATGTGCAATTTGCAATTTGAAATCGGGGGCCTTGGACCCATTTTTTAGATTCCAGTAGAATCTGAAGTCCCCCGTATTAGCTTGCCTTAGCCTTTCCACCAGCCAGCCAATGACTCGCATCTCCGACGACGACCTCCGATTCGACATCTCGACCCGCGCGGTGCACGCCGGGCAGGATCCCGACCCGACGACCGGCGCAATCATGACGCCGATCTTCCAAACTTCGACCTATGTACAGCCGAAACTCGGAGAACACAAAGGCTTTGAGTACGCACGAACGCGAAATCCGACACGCGACGCGTTGGAGAGGAACCTGGCTTCACTCGAGGGTGCGCGCCACGGCTTTGCGTTCTCGTCGGGGATGGCAGCCACCGAAGCGGTTCTCAAACTGTTGTCCGCTGGTGATCACGTGGTTTCGGGAGAGAACCTATATGGCGGGACTCATCGTCTCATGGTTCAAGTTCTCGAGCGATTCGGGTTGAAGTTCACGTTCGTCGACGGACGTGACCCGGCAAATTTCGAGCGCGCGATGACGTCCGCCACGAAGTTGGTGTTCGTCGAAACCCCTACCAACCCGATGATGCGACTGGTCGACCTCGGCGCCATCGCCGAGCTCGCCGCAGCGAGGGACTTGTATTTCGTCGTCGACAACACGTTCGCCACCCCAATCTTTCAGCGGCCACTGGAATTCGGTGCCCACATCGTCGTGCACTCGACCACCAAGTTCCTCAACGGGCACAGCGAC
>JAPULP010000212.1 GCA_027294815.1 Gemmatimonadota bacterium
ATGACCATGCCTGTTACGAACGGCATCATCGTCGTGGACGGCGCTGATTCGATCGCACTGGACGTACACGACGACGGCACGCTGTCCGGCACGCTGACCGTAAGACGCGAGGGCTTGTACCGAATCATGCTAGAGAGTTTCGACGGGCGCATGGTGGTCGGCTCGCCGGACTACTTCATCGATGCGCTCGACGACCAACCCCCCGCCATCCGGTTCAAGAAGCCTGGTCGAGACATCAAAGTGACCCCCATCGAAGAAGCCTTGGTGGAGGTCTGGGCCGAAGACGACTACGGCTTGCAGGCGCTCCGAGTGATCTACTCGGTCAATGGTGGGCCCGAAGACACACTCCCGTTGTTCGACGGGACGAGGGGTACGAAAGAGATGTCGGCCACCCACACCTTCTATCTCGAAGAGTTCAATCTGGAGCCGGGTGATCTGGTCTCATACTACGGTCAGGTGACCGACAACAACCGCGTCGGTGGTCGGCAGACCGTGACGACCGACATCTACTTCCTCGACGTGAGACCGTTCGGTCGCGATTATCGCCAAGCCGACCAGGGCGGCGGTGGCGGTGGTGGTGGCGGCGATGGGTTGGATGGCCAATTCTCACAACAACAACGGCAGATCGTCGCGGCGACGTTCAAGATGGCACGCGATCGCGACGACTACGCGGACAAGGAATACCGAGAGAACATGGCGACACTGGCGCTCTCGCAAGGCCGGTTGCGCGAGCGCGTGGAAGCTGTTGTGCGCCGGATTCAGGATAGAGGCGTGATGGGGGCCGACAGCGGCTTCCAAAAGATCATGGTTGAGCTGCCGGCGGCGGCCGAAGAGATGCTCGCGTCTGAGGAAGAACTTGGCGAGCGCGATGCGCGCGAGGCGCTTTCCCCGGCGCAACGAGCCCTGCAGCACCTGCAACGTGCGGAAGCCGCCTTCCGTGAAGTTCAGGTGAGCATGGGCGGTGGGGGCGGTGGTGGTGGCGGCCAAACTCCGAATGCTGAAGATCTTGCCGATCTGTTCGAGCTCGAACTGGACAAGATGCAAAACCAGTACGAAAGCGTGCAACGGGGGCAGCAGGAGCAGGTCGATCAAGAATTAGACGCGACCCTGCAAAAACTCCAAGAACTGGCCCGGCGGCAACAGCAAGAGAACGAACGCATGCGTCGCCGCGCCGGGAATCTCCAGAATCAAGTGGGCGGCGGCGGTCAGGGGCAGCGTCAACTCGCTGAGGAAGCAGAGGAGTTGTCTCGACAGCTCGAGCGGCTCGCGCGGGAACAGTCCCTCGACGGGTTGATGGATTCTGCCCGCAGGCTGCAGGAAGCGGCGGACGCCATGCGGCGGGCAGCGGCCAACCGCAACGGTGATATGTCCGAAGCCCAATCGGCCCTGGACCGTCTACAAGAGGCGAGGCGCATGCTCGAACGAGGGCGCTCGGAGCGTCTCGAACGTGACGTGCAAGACGCCCTGCGACGCGCCGAACGACTCATCGAGCAGCAAGACCGCATGACCGACGCCGTGGAACGTCTGGGCGGGAGCCAACAGCGTCAGTCAGAAGCCCTGCAGGACATCACAGAGCAGAAGGACGGGTTGGCCAATCAGGTCGAAGAACTCGAGGCGGATCTCGACGAGATGTCCCGGGATTGGCGGCGGGAACAGGCCGAGGCTGCGCGCGCTTTGGGTGAAGCCGCCGGTTCCATCCGCGACAACCGACTCGCTGACAAGATCCGTTACTCCAAGGGTGTGGTCCGGCAACGCACTCCGGAGTACGCCCGCAACTTCGAAGAGCAGATCGGGGCGGACTTCGAAGAATTGCGTGATCGTATCGCGGCGGCTGCTGGCGCCATTGAAGAAGAAGACAGCGATCAACGGATTGGTGACTTGCTCGAAGACACGCGCGGGTTGGTCAGAGATCTCGAATCGCTGGACGAGCGGATTCAGGAACGCACCGACGGGCAGCAAGGGCAGCAAGGGCAGCAAGGCCAACAGGGCCAGCAAGGGCAGCAAGGGCAGCAAGGGCAGCAAGGGCAGCAAGGGCAGCAGGGGCAGGGGCAGGGGCAGCAAGGCCAGCAACAGGGCGGTGGCCAACAGGACCAGCAAGGAGGCCGTGGCGGTGACCGTGGATTCAACCGAAGCCCAACGGCCGGAGGCTTTGGCGGATTCCGGCAAGACGACATCCGCCAATTCCGCGGCGAGTTCCGCGAGCGCGCCGAGGATTTGGATGCGCTCCGTCAACGCATGCGAAGCGAGGGGATCGACGTCTCGACCCTTTCCGACGTCCTAGCCCGCCTGCGCCAGCTCGACAGCCGTGCCATGTTCGACGATCCGGCGGAGATTGCGCGGCTACAACGAGCGGCGATCGAGGGACTCAAAGAGTTCGAGTACGCCCTGCGCCGGGAGCTCCAGGGTGCGGACTCGGATCGGCTGCTGCTCTCCGGCTCGGACGAGGTCCCCGAAGGATTCAAAGAGCTGGTCGAGGAGTATTATCGGGCGTTGTCGAATAAAAACAGGTGATAGGGTGTTGGGTGTGGGGTGTAGGGTGTAGGGATCCTTAGTCGGACTACACCCTCCACCCTACAACCTTGCGCGGAGCCACCCAATGCATCGCTCTTTTCTCGTTCTTGCTCTCCTCTTTCCATCTTGCCGCACAGCAGCCGTCGACCTCGCCGCCGAGCGTGAGGCGCTTATGGAAGCGGACCGCGCCTTTGCTCGCGAGACCGCCGCTCGCGGTGTCGAGGGATGGTTGGATTTTCATCTCGAGGACGCGCACAACGTTCCGGCAACCGGTCCGGTCGTGGTGGGTCACGCGGCGATTCGAGACCGCATGACCGCCTTCCTCGCCGATACGACACAGGTCTTTACGTGGGAGCCGGTATCTGCCGAGGTGGCGGCCGACGGCAGTCTCGGGTTTACTTACGGCGATTGGAGTACTACCGACGGTGCGACCGATTCGGTTACATCGAAGGGTCGCTATCTCACCGTGTGGAAGAAGCTGAACGGTGAGTGGAAGGTGACTGCCGACATCGGCAATGACGCTCGCTAACTCCCGTCTCTCATGCGCGTCTCCGTGACTATCTGCCGGTTTTCTGAAATCTTTGCTGTCCGCTAAATCGTTGTATTACAATGGCTTAACGGCCATCAATCGGCCTCTGTCTTTCGTCCCCGGACGTGTAGCGGGCGAGCCTGCCGGTTTTCGGCGCCGGCCGGCGGAATTGATCAGGCCAGGGGAGGGTTGGCTACCGGTTATGTTTAGAGCATGACTACCCCACAGGCTTTACCGGTCAAACGCTGGCCGCTGGCGCTCATTCTGCTCGTTGTCCTGGGTGTGCTGGCACTGACCAGCCTTCCCGCCCTTATCCGACTGCTCTCCGACTGGTACTGGTTCAGTGCGGTTGGATTTCAATCGGTTTTCGTCAAGACGCTTGGGACGAAGCTGCTGTTGGGTTTTGGCACCGGGTTGTTGGCGTTTGGGTTCTTTTACGCCAACCTCCGTTTTTCGCAGCGAGGAGTGGTTCCCGATCCGTTGGTTGTGAACATCAACGCGAAGACGCCCAAGGTTGACGTGACGCGACTGCTTCGCCTGCTGGCACTCCCCGTGTCGGGTTTCCTCGCGTTCATCGTTGGGGTATCGGCGTCGAGCCAGTGGCTGGTGTTGCTCCAGTACCTGAACCGGACGGCGTTTGGTGTGAGCGATCCGGCCTTTGGCAAGGACATCGGCTATTACTTCTTCACCCTTCCCGGTGTTGCGGCGGTAACGGCGTTCGTGCTGTCGTTGACGGTGTTGACGTTGTTGATGGTGAGCCCTTTGTATCTGGTTCGCGGCGACATCGTGATCCGTGGCCGTCGCATTACGATCGAGCCCTCGGCGGAACGCCATCTCGGTGCGCTGCTGGCGGTGTTGTTTTTGGCCACAGCGGTGAGCCTGTTCTGGGTCCGGCTGCCGAGCCTGCTGTTTTCGGGCAGTGGACCGATTCATGGTGCCGCCTATGCCGATCTCACGGCGCGCGTCCCGTTCATTTACGCCTCCGCCGTTGTGTCGATCATTGGCGCGGGGCTGATTGCGTGGGGACTCAAGAGCCATCGACTTCCGCGCTTCCTCGCCGTAGCGGTGGTGTTGTATCTGGTGACCGGGGTCGTGGGTGGTCTGTATCCTGCGGCGATACAGAGATTCGTCGTTGATCCCAACGAGTTGGTCAAAGAGACGCCGTTCATCGAACGCCATATCGAGGCGACTCGAGCGGCGTGGAATCTCGATGAGGTCGAGATACGGACGATGAGTGGTGAGGCAAGTTTGACACTCGACGACATCCGCGCGAACAGCGGCACGATCAGAAACATCCGATTGTGGGATCGCGGTCCGTTGCTGCAGACGTTCGGGCAGCTCCAGGAGATTCGCACCTATTACGACTTCGTCTCCGTTGATGACGATCGATACATGATCGACGGCGAGTTGCGGCAGGTGTTGCTGTCTCCAAGGGAGCTCAATAGCGCTTCGCTTCCCAGCCGGACCTTCATCAACGAACATCTGACGTACACGCACGGCATGGGGCTCACTCTGAGTCCGGTGAACCAGGTGACGTTGGAAGGG
The DNA here is from genome assembly GCA_027294815.1 of Gemmatimonadota bacterium. Classification (GTDB taxonomy): domain Bacteria; phylum Gemmatimonadota; class Gemmatimonadetes; order Gemmatimonadales; family GWC2-71-9; genus B3T1B10. The sequence continues at coordinate 4,586 of JAPULP010000212.1, forward strand.
CTCCCCACGCTTTTTATCAAAGATCTTCCGCCCGCGTCGAGTGTGTCCATCGGGGTGACGCGGCCAGAGATCTATTACGGTGAACTGTCGAACGATTACGTCTTTGTGAACACGCGACAGGCCGAATTTGACTACCCGTCCGGGGACTCCTCGGCTACCACGGTCTATGCGGGTGTGGGCGGTGTTCGAGTCAACTCGATTTTCCGCAAGCTATTGCTGGCGGCCCGTTTGGGTTCGGCGAACGTCTTCTTGAACAAGGATATCCATAACGGTAGCCGAGTCCTCTACCATCGGAACATCCGTGAGCGTGCGGAAAAAGCTCTGCCGTTCCTGCGCTGGGACGCGGACCCGTATATGGTCGTGACGGATGAAGGGCGGTTGAAGTGGTTCTTGGATGCCTACACGACCGGGAATAGGTACCCGTATTCACAACCGTACCGAGACGGTCCGAACTATCTTCGTAATAGCGTCAAGGTCCTGATCGACGCGTACGATGGAACGATCGACGCGTACATCGCCGAGCCCGACGATCCGATCATTCAGACATACGCCAAGATCTTTCCAAATTTGTTGCAGCCGTTGGAGGACATGCCCGACGATCTCAGGGCGCACATCCGCTACCCGGATGATCTCTTCCGGGCTCAGACGGAGCTGTACGCGACATTCCATATGGATGATCCGACGGTGTTCTACGGCCGAGAGGATCAATGGCAGATCCCCTCGGCCTCCGGGACACGCGGAGAGGGCAGTCGTGACCCTTACATGCGCCACATCGTGATGAAACTCCCCGAGGAGGCAAGTGAGGAGTTCATCCTGATGACACCGTTCACGCCCCGCGGGAAAGAGAATCTCACAGCCTGGCTGGTGGCGCGGATGGATGGAGAGCACTACGGGCAACTCGTGGTCTATCGCTTCCCACGTCAGAGTCTGGTTTTCGGGCCGACGCAGATCGTAAACCGCATTGACCAGGACACCGACGTCTCCAGGCAGATCACCCTCTGGGATCAGGCCGGATCGGACGTCATTCGCGGAAATCTCCTGGTGATCCCGATTGAGGAAGCTCTGCTCTTCGTACAGGCGCTGTACCTGCGGGCCGAGGGAGGGAGGATCCCAGAGCTGAAACGGGTGATCGTAGCTTTCGAGAACCGGGTTGTCATGGAAGAGACGCTGGAGCGGGGCCTGTCGCGTCTGTTCGGCGGAACGGTGTTAGCCGAGACCGGACGGGTGCTGCCCCAGCTCCCTGTCACAACCGCCGGGGCGGCGGCCACAGCGGCCACCGTCAGTCCGGCTATGGCGGACCTGCTCCGCCAGGCGGAGGATCACTACCAACGCGCGCTCGATGCGCAGCGGAACGGCGACTGGGCGACCTACGGTGACGAGATCGAGCAGGTTGGGTCGGTGCTCCGGCGGTTGCGGGGGCTGCTGAATAGGTAGTAGAGAGTGGGCAGTAGGCAGGAGAAGGTCCGGTTAGGGATACTTTCCCAATCTCGGACCAAGTCCTGCCATAGTTTGATGAACTCCGTGCCCACAGCCCACTGCCTACTATCTACACTGCACATTCATCGGAATCTCGTTCTGACACTGGATGCTTGCGGCCATTCCGCTGGCCATGACCGCACACGCCGCCCGCTGGGCCGCTGACCTTGCCGCCTCCTCATCCGCCCCGGAACCCGTGCGACACTGTCGCTGTCCGTTGAACTCGACGCAGAGATCACATTCCGCCTGGACCGACGACATCGTACCATAAATAAGACCGCCCAGCAGCAGGACAATGGCGGCGATGAGGGCGAGGACACGACCCTTGTTCATGGTGACTCCCTGTGGTCTCTGCGGCAATCTACACGGCGAAGCGAAGAGTGTCAGGTGCAGCTTGCGGTAGCAATGATCCGGTGCCCCCAAACCCGTCAAATCGTTATCATTCCCCATCCCGCCTGGAGGATTCACATATGCCCCTTGCCGTTCGAATCGTGTTCTGTCTGACGCTGACAACCCCCGTATTGGCGCAACAGCCGTCCTCGTATCTCTTGCCGATTCGTGAGCACGTCTACCCGAACGGTTTGCGGCTGTTGGTACTGGAGCGTCCGGACGACCATCGTGTCGCTGCCAAGATTTTCACCGACATGGGTGCTTTGAACGAAATACCGGGGGAGTTGGGAGCCGCCCATTTCCTCGAGCACCTGATGTTCAAGGGGACACACACACTCGGCACGACGAACTGGGAGGCTGAGGCCCCCCTCCATGCCGTGATTGCCACGACGGAAGCTGCGCTCATCGAGGAGATGAACCGGAGTCGCAACCTCATCCGGGAGCGCGGAGTGTGGCACGACTACCAACGCGCCGAGACAACGCCACGCGCGGACTCGCTGCGCCGGGAAATTGCGCGTCTCGACAGTGCGGTCGCTCTATATCGAGACAACGGGGCGATGATGCGCTGGTATCAGGCATATGGCGGCACCGGACTATCGGCGACCACCGAGCAGGAATACATGAAGTTCGACATCAATCTGCCGCGATCGCGTGTGGGGCTGTTCATGAGAGTCGAGGCGGACCGGATGCGTAACTCCGTATTCCGCGAGTTCGACCAGGAAAGGATGATTCTTGTCGAGCAACGGTACGGCGATCTCAATCGAGGCACGACGCCTTACTACGAGCAAATGAACGCGGCGGTCGGAGCGGTTCATCCGGTGTTCTGGCCCGAAGGATATCCCACCGATTTTTATCAATACACGAGGGCATACGAGCGCGAGCTGTACGAGACATACTTCGTTCCCAACAATACAACCATTGTGCTCGTTGGCGGGGTGCGTTTGGAAGAAATGATTCCGTTGGTTGACGCATTATTCGGCTATATGGAGCGCGCCCCTGAGCCGCCACGTGCGACTGCGGTTGAACCCGTGCCGAATGCCGAGCGGCGGGTGCTGTACCGGAGCGATAAGATCGCCCCCCGTGTGGAAGTGCGTTACCTCATACCTGGTGTTGGTCACCCCGACCGCCCGCTCTTTGATGTGATGTTGGGCGTAGCCCGGCGTACGGTCGAAGAAGCGTTGGCGCAGCGAAACATATCTGCTCGCATAGACGCCAATACGCGCGTGGTTCACACAACGCGGTTCGGTGTGCCGTCCTCGCTGAACGTCGAATTGATCTTGCGCGACGAAAGAGATATTTCGGATGCGGAGTCGGTGCTGCTGGCTACAATGGACCGATTGGGCCGCGCGGAAGTCGATCCGGCCCTTGTGGCGCTCGTACGAAAACACCTTCGGACCGACTGGCATAGGCTCACGCTCGATGCGGGGCGTCTTGCCTTCGAGATCGGCCACTTCCAGACCATGGATAGTTGGAGAACTCTTCAACCGTACCTGGAAGCGCGAGACGCTGCGACTCCCGAAGACCTCATGCGTGTCGCGGGCCGGTACTTTATTCCGAGGAACAGAACGATCGGGGTCGTGCGGTCCGCCTCGACCGAACGCAATCCGACGTCGGGAGGGTCGCGATGATTCGTCTGTGGAAGGGCACCACCTCTGTGCCGCGACTGACGATCGGGGTTGTGGTGCTGATGGGTGTGTGCCAAGCGGTGGCGGCGCAGCAAGTGCCTCCGCCGCGCGAGATGCGGTTGCCCCTGCTGGAAATGCAAATCCCCGACACAACACGATTCAGGTTTGCTCTCCAGAATGGTTTAGTGGGGTTTGCAGTTCGCGAAGTCCGGGCGCCTATCGTGCAGTTTTCGGCGTTCGTGCGGGCCGGACGAGGTGACGGAAACAAGCAGGGCGTTGCGGAAGCCGTCGTTGCTGCGATGCGGCACGGGCCGTGCTGGATGAGGCCCAACCGCTTCACCGAGACGATGGACGGCATGGCCGCGCGTCTCTCGATTACGATGACCGCCGATATCACCGAGGTCTCTCTCAATGTCCCTGCCGAGGACGCGTCACAGGGCCTGCGCGTTTTTTCGGGTATTCTCCGTGCGCCCTGCATCGAACGTGCGGTACTGGAAGACTTCGCGCGAAACGGCGTTTCCTCACCAACCCCGCCCCCCGGGGGCACGGTGGAGGACGGTTCGTTGGAGCGGGCGGTGGAGTTGTTCAATCGGCGGCTTCTCGACGGCCATCGATATAGCCCCGAGATCACCGCGGCAGATGTGGCCGATATTACGCTCGACGATTTACAGGATTACCATCAAGAGTTTTTCACGCCGAGCAACTTGGTGCTGGCCGTGTCGGGGGATTTCGACCCGGACGAAATGTTCCGGGAGATCGACCAGCGGTTTACCGATTGGGAAGGCCGCCGCCCTCCATCCTTGAGAGGCGGCTCGAACATCGACACGCCTCCGCGGGCGACCTACCGGTACAGTGCCGGCAAGCTCCAAACATGGATCGTAATCGGGCACGAATTGCGCCGGGTTTCCCCCGACGACATCCCGGCCCTCCAAGTGATGAACTACATCCTCGGTGGAGGTCATTTCGACACGCGTCTGTTCCGCGAAGCTCGCGACAAGCGGGGGCTCACCAACGACGCGAGCGGCTTTCTCGAGTTCAATGTGCGTGGCCCGGGCACGTACACGTTCCGCACTTACGGACGCCACGAAGCAGCTCAGGAGTTGATCGACATCGTCTTCGCTGAGATCGAACGGATGCGCACCGAACTCGTGTCTGAAGAAGAGTTATTCGTGGCTCAGGGGGCCCTCAGCGACGGCGACTTCGCCATGCGTTTCGAAGATGGACACGCCCTGGCTCGGACATTTGCCGAGGAGTTGATCAGATACGGCACCTTTGAACACCTGTTCCGCTATGTACGCCGCGTTCGATCGGTTTCGGTCGAGGACGTCCGCCGCGCGGCCCAGCGGTACCTCCATCCCGAGCGGATGGCGGTTGTGGTGGTGGGGCGGTAGATGGGGTGTAGGGTGTAGGGTGTAGGGTAACTGAATGCTGTACAACAACTTATGAGTTGCCAGCGCACTGATCCCAACAAACCTACACCCTACACCCCACACCCTACACCCTACACCCCACACCCTACACCCTGGGTGGTGGGGCGGTGCGGGGCGGCGCAGGCCCTGAAACATCCCCAACCCATTTCCGTATTAGAGGTTACGACACTCAGCCCTACCCGGAGATCGCCATGAGATCCATCGTTCGCTTTGCGATCGCAGTTTCCCTGACCGCGGTCGTGGCACCCGCGGCGTTGGCTCAGGCCAACGATCAAGGCCGGCTCTATGGTCGCGTTGTGGCCATGGACGGTTCGGAGTTCCAGGGCTTCATTCGCTGGGACAACAACGAAGGCCACTGGACCGACCTGCTCGACGCCAGTAAGCGGCTGTCGCGCCGGTTCATGCGGGAAGCCGAACGCCTCTCCGGTGAGAAGTACGAGCGGCAACGGGCTGTGCGCGTGCTTGGTATCCGGGTCGCGTGGGAGACCGAATCCCGCTGGAACAGTTCGGCGCAGTCGGCGCTCCGGTTCGGACACATCCGCCAAATCCACGTGTTGGACAACTCGCACGCTCTGCTGGTATTGAAATCGGGCGAGGAACAGGAGCTCAGCAGCAGGTCTTCGGACCTGGGGCGGGGGCTCGAGGTCATCGTACAGGAAGGGAACGGCAGCGCGACTGAGCTGCAATGGAACGACATCGATTATGTCGAGTTCATGCCGGCACCTCGCCGTGAATCGCCGTTCGGCAAGCGCCTGTATGGCACCCTTTCCACACGCAGCGGCACCGAGTTCTCCGGCTGGATCAC
>JAPULP010000213.1 GCA_027294815.1 Gemmatimonadota bacterium
GCGGCAGCGGGAAGCTGGAAGTGGCGACATTCTTCACCCAGCTAGTCCACCTTTGCACAATGCGATGACATATGAGAAGAGAGCAGAGCCCTTTTTTGACAGGATAAACAGGATACACAGGATAAACGTGTCGTTCTCTGAACGCGTTTACTCTTCGCTTCACTTCGACCTTTCTTGGACCGAAATGCAAGAGTAGTTCTAATTCACACGACAATATCCTGTCATCCTGTCCAAAACCTCTCACCCTCCGCGGTCTCTGCGGTGAATGCGTTACCGCAATTGCGACCCAAAGAGGACTAGTTTACTTGCGCAAGGCAACCGGCTCCATCGGTTGTTGTCCAATCAATCGCTGCATCTCGCGCACACTATGAGGACTATGTCCCTGAAATTGATTGTTGAAATACCCGTAAACCGTAGTCACCCGTTCTGGTATTGCTTCGAACGCTTCGACCCACGCGACCAGGTCCATATCCCTATCAATTTGCGGCTTTGAAAAATCGGTAACCCTACAATCCAGACCCATCCACCTCATGTAGCAGAAGTCGGCAGTCGGGTCCGCCATCAATTCCAACATCTTCGATCGCTTGATCCAGCGGCCGTCCACCAACGTCAGCGCAATGTTCAATTCCCGGAGCAAGTCGAGCGTTTCGTCCGTCAGCCACGCTGCATGCCGAAACTCGACTGCCCATTGAATGTCGCTCGGAAGCCGCGACACGAAGTTCTTGAACGTTGACACGGCGTCCGGCGTGGGGAGAAAGTCCGGCGGAAGTTGCACCAACACCGGCCCCAAAGCCGTTTCTAATTCCCGGATACGCTCGACGAAGCGGTTGAGCGCAGCGTCCGTGCCAATCAGGCGCGTCGTGTGTGTGATTTGCTGGGGGACTTTGAGCGCAAAGAGAAAGTCTCCCGGAACTTCCTCTCGCCACGAGCGCAACACCGGAGCCGCCGGGATTGCGTAAAAGGATGAAGCGACTTCGATCGTCGAAAACATCCTGCCGTAGAGTTGAAGCATCTCCGCCGTATCCGTATCCGGCGGATAGAAGGGTCCAATCCATGCTCGGAAATTCCAGCTCTGCGTCCCGAAACGAAATTCGGTCACGTGTTTGCCTCGTCACCCGCTGCACGATGCCAATACATTCGCATCTCGGAAATTTGATCTCCTGCCGTTTCGCAGAACAACGCGCCACGAACATCCAACCACTCTCCGGTCCGGCGCCGTCGGAACCTGCATCGAAACTCCACCGAAAACCACGCCGGACCAGCAACAAAGATCTCACCGCTCTTGAACGTGATCTCGGCCTGCTCGCGGGGAATGTCCTTCCAATATCGCTGAATCGCGTCGCGGCCACGAAGTGGGGTGACAAAGGGATCGGGCATGAACACCGCGTCCTCCGTAAAGAGCGCAGCCAACCGCTCGGCCGCACCTTTTTCCCAACCCTTGCCAAACTCGTCTATCAGTCGTTCGTATTGCTCCGAGGGCGGGGGCTCGGGGGTTCGAGATTCCAAGCTGTCTCCTTCATTCTATTTCGCTATAGCTTAGGACCACGACAATCCAGCCGCCAGCCGGCGCGGGGAGGGCAGTGAGGCCACCACGCCGAGTCATCATCGACAGCGATCCGGGGATCGACGATGTCGTCGCTATCACGTTGGCGGCGCGCTCTCCCGAGATCAACCTAATCGCGGTGACCACCACCTATGGCACGGCCCCGCTGGCCCTGACTACCCGCAACGCCCATCTCGCCCTGCGGCTCGCCGGCCGTCCCGACATACCGGTGCTGCCGGGGGCCGATCGGCCACGCTCGAGGATCTTCGCCACGGCCCCCGCCGCCGAAACGCACGGCGAATCGGGAGTGGGCTACGCGCCGGTACCGCCCGCCGTACCCCGGCAGCCGGCACCGCAGCGAGACGTGCTCGTGGAACTGCTCAGACGAGTCCCGCCACCTGTCACCCTGCTGACCTTGGGCCCCCTGACCAACCTCGCGAACGCCCTTGAAAGCGACCGGGCACTTGTGACCCGCCATGTGCAGTGCCACATCGGCATGTTCGGAGCCTTGCACGAACGCGGCGCGGCCGATCGGTGGGCCGACTTCAACTGCTGGTGTGATCCGGACGCCACGGAACGGGTCATCAACAGTGAATTGCCCACACACATGGTCGGGCTGGACGCTACGAGGCAACTGATCGTGACCGCGGATGAAGTGGCCCGTCTCGCCGAAGCACCAGATGCCTTGACCCGATGGCTGGCGGCGGCACTACTCTTCTACGTGGAGTCGCACCGCCGCATGCGGGGCTTGGACGGCTGCTTCGTCCACGATGTGCTCCCGACGGCCGAAATCCTAGGGCCTGGGACACTTCGTTTTCAAAGCAGGAACGTTCTGGTCGATCTTGACGAGAGCGAACGGCGCGGGCATACAACAGAGGGCGGAACCTCGACCATTCAGACGGCGATATCCGTCGATACTCGCCGAATACGGCATCTGCTCACGAGAGTGTTCGGTCAGGGATGGCGCGAACTGGGAGATAGGATGGGACTAGATGAGTAACGGACAGGTGCGGGTAGCAGTCATCGGCACAGGAGAAACCGGACGAGGATGGGCGGCGCTCGTGGCTGCTGCGGGGTGGCCGGTCACGATTTATGACAATCACGGCGCCGACCCCGGGGACGCCCCCGCCGAAATCGCCCAGCGAGCGCGCCGGTTGGTCGAGCTGCATCGGGCAACCAGCGACACCGTCGAGAACGGGCTCGAGCTCATGACCGTCGGGCGGAGCCTTCTCGAGGCCTGTCGTGATGCCCAATGGGTCATTTCAGCCATACGAGAGGACGTGAAAACAAAGCAAAGACTCATCGAGTCCCTCGAAACCGCGGCGCCGGAAGCGCGCGTCGTATCGAGCTCCTCCACGGCCATCACCCCGAAACAACTCGTTGCCCGCGCCGCGCGACCTGAACGATGCATGATCGTCCATCCCCTGCACCCGCCCGAACTGATTCCGTTGGTGGAGGTCGTCCCGGGAGCACAGGCGGACCCCGTACTGATCGAACTCGTGAAGGGATGGCTTCGGGCGTTGGGCCGCGTACCGGTTCTGGTCAAGAAACCCGTACTGGGTAACGTCGTCGGTCGCATCTCCGCCGCGGTGTGGCGCGAGGCGATTGATTTGGTTCTCACCGGTGTCATCGACGTGGACGATCTCGATCGCGCGATTTCACTCGGGCCGGCGCTGGGATGGGCGGCGGCGGGACCACACTTGAGCTATCGCCTCAACTCCGGCAACGAGGGGTTCGCACAGTTCTTCCAGCACCTTCATCAAACTTTCGGACCGGTTTGGAGCGACCTGGCGTCATGGGGCCAACTCACACCCGAGCAGCAACAGGCCATGACCGGTCAGATTGAGCGAGCCTATCAAGGAAAGCTCGACACGATTCGAGAAGCGAGGGATCGACGGTTGGCGGCAATTCTGAAAGGGATCGAAGACGTAAAAAGTGCTGAGGAGTGAGCTATTTCGCGTCCCCCCCGCTTCTTTCACACTGCAACGAGTTGGCCAGTTCGTATCCAATGACTTCTTCGCGGCCACCCTCCAACCGGATCGTCAACGGACCATGAAACGGTTGTCGGGCGACGACGTCGAACGCGACGCCCGGGCGAAGACCGAGGGACGCAATAAACCGTAGCCGTTCCGAGTCCTTGTCCCCCACCATCCTGAGTTGACCCGCCGACCCGACATCGAGGTCGGTCATCGGTACGTAATGGATTGTTTCGATTTCGCCATCAGGAGTGGGTATAGGGGCGCCGTGGGGATCGTGAGAGGGACGACCGAGTGCCTGGTCCATGCGATCGATGAGGGCGTCGGACACCGCGTGCTCCAAACGTTCGGCCTCCTGGTGAACGTTGTGCCAATCGTACTCCAGTTGCTCGATCAAATACGATTCGATGATTCGATGACGGCGCAATATGCGGAGTGCTTGGTGCTGACCGGCCTCCGTCAGCCGAACGCCGCGGTATCGGGAGTGCTCCAACAGTCCCGCCTCGGCCAGTCGCTTCACCATCCCACTGACCGACGGGGGCGCGATCGCCAGGGCCTCAGCAATGGCGCTCGTTTGCGCCGAGCCCGAATCCGCCTCGAGCTTGTAGATCACCTTGAGGTAATCCTCAATCGATCGCGACAGGCCCTTGCCCACCGAAGCCTTCATAAATTGGAATTTAACCTTGCCTAAACTAGAATCCAACCACCGAACAACCTTGGATCCGTGTCAGGCAAGGAGGTCCAGGAGCGGGCTGACGATCCGGTGTGTCATCCCCCAGATCACCTGGCCGTCCACAACGAACGCCTCGACCGTGCGTTTCCCGCCCCCGCCCCCGCCCCCGCCCCCACCCCCGGCCCCGCTCCCGACCTCGATCTCGACCACCCCAGCGGAGTCCCGGAGGGTGCCGAGCGAAGCCCACAGATGTGTCGCCACCTCATCAGTCGATGCGACCTCCGGGCGGTGCTGGAGCCCGAAGACGAACGGCCTGACGACGACCGGCGGGAGGACTTTGATGTTGGGGAAGAGGTCGTCGAGTTCCCCCAGCAAAGCGTCCGGCAGCAACGCAATGCCGGTCTCCTCCAGCGTCTCGCGGCGAGCCGTGTCGAGCAGGGTCTCGTCCCCTTCTTCCCGTCTCCCGCCGGGAAAAGCCATGTGGCCCGACCATGGGTCACCGGCTCGTTCGGCCCGTCGAATGAACAGCAGCTCGATGTCGCCGCCTTGCGCCGGCACGAGAACGAGTGCCACGGCAGCCTGCCACGTGCCCGGTTCGTGCACGCGCCGCGGCGGGCTACGCTCGATTCGGGCCCTGATTTCCGAGAAGTTCGACATCATTCATTTCGGAACGAAGAATGCATCGGTAGTGTTACAAACACAGGCACCAAGTCGTTGTATATTGATGACAACGCAAGTTGGATTGGCCACAGCAAGGAGGCGCCTATCTGGAACAAGTTTGCTGTCGGAATGTTGGCTATCGTCACAATCGCAGCAGCTCGCGTGGTTCTCCGCCGCCAACAGCCGGCGGATGCGACCAGCGAAACAAAGACCGACGACGTCGAGGACGTCGCCAACCTGTACGCGGCCGGGCTCTAGCCACAAACGGGGTGGGGGTGGGGGTGGCCGCCACGGGCGGCCGCCCTCTTACCGGTACTAGAACAGGTGTTTGGCAAACCAACCCACCGTTTCCCCCATCGCGAAATCCAATTCGGGCGTCAGCCCTGCCCAAGGGTGGCGGCTTCCCATCGTATGCGAGGCACCCGGCACAATGTGCAGCAAAGTGCGATCCTGGCTGGCTGCTTCCTTGAGGCTTTTCGCCTCGGAGACCGCGACCGTCTCGTCCGCGTCGCCGTGCACGATCATCCACGGCACGTTGATCCTTCCGGCAGCAGCCAATAGATCGAGCTTGCCGTGTTTGTGTGCTTCGATGTCGTCTAGCAGATCGGTGTACACCGGCAGGATGTCACCGGTGCGTGCATTGGGCACGTCGAGCTTTCCGTCTCGCCGCCACTGGCTCACGGTGTCTTCAGGCCATCGCTCCAAGCTGCCAATGGCCGACCAGGTCACAATCGCCGAAATATCGTCAGCCCCGGACGTGTAAATCACCGACATCCCACCACCCCGGCTGTGGCCGAAAAGACCGACCTTCGTCGGTTGCGCCAAGTCACTCCTCAATTGACCGTTCGACAAACGTCGACACACCAATCCAATGTCTTCCACGTCCTTGGAAAACGTCGCGTGTCCGAAACGTTCTGGTTCTGAAAAACTTTCGCCGTCGGGACCGATGCCGCTTCCCGTAAAATTGAACGAGATGGCGGAAAAACCCGCGTGCGCCAGACGGTCGGCCAACTTCGGGAAAAAACCCCAATCCTTGAAACCCTTGAATCCGTGACAAATCACAACCGCCGGGCGGTTTTCCCCGCCTTCCGCCGTCCTCACTTCACCACGGAGCGGCCCTCCATCGGCCCCCGCGAGTTCGAAGGTGGTGGTCATTACCGTTGCCATGTGGTTTCTTTCAACCTCCTTCAGCGGCCCGTGCGCCGGACGCGGCGCGGACTTCGGATAAGGGTCACGATGCGACCATCCACGAATACCATGGCCGCCGTTGCGCATACCCTGTCGGATCGGCGGGACAAGATCCATGCGGAGTGGTCCGATTGGATCGCTAGACGTCTCGCAGCCGCCCCCCATTTGCGGCGCGAGACCGTCGATCGACAGCTTCGCTTGCTCGTGGAACTGCTCACCGTCATGACCGGTCCCCATCGGCGCGAAGCCGACGGACTATGGCTCAGCGCGTCGGAGTGGTACGGTCGCACGGCAGCCTTGCGTGGTCTCGCCGCCGGCGAGATCGTCGAAGAATTCCAATATCTTCGCGAGCTGGTGATGCGACACCTCTCAGAGCTCGTCATTTTGTTGGTACCCCGTCAGTCCATGGCTGCAATTCTGAGGTTGAATCGCTTGGTGGACACCGGTACGGCACACGCGGTTGTCGGCTATACCGACGCACTCGTTGAATCGCTGCTCGAGCGACAGGGCATTCCGCTTGGCGCACACGAAACCGAAGAATCGGAAGTCGAAGATCGGCTCTCCCAATTGGAGGCTGAATTCGCTCAGTTGATGCCACGCAGCGACTAAGGCCCACCCCCACCCTTGCCATACCCAATTTCAGCAGCTATGTCGTACCGCGATGTACGATCGTTTCAGGGTGACCCGTACGCGTGCGCTACATAACGCAATTGCAGAAAAACTAGTCCATGAATAAACAAGCCGCCATTGTCGTGGGCCTCGTAGCCGGTCTCGTGCTCGGCTTGACGGCTGCTGCAACCGGGTCGCCGACGCTCTTGAGCATCGCAGAGGGTGTCGCCCCTCTCGGGCAAGCGTTCGTCAATCTGGTGCGCATGGTGGTGATTCCGCTTGTTGCGGCGACGATTTTCACTGGTGTTGCGGGACTTGGCGATCCGCGGCGTTTGGGAAAACTCGGTGGGGCCACGCTGTTGTTTTTCTTTGGCACCACATTCATTGCAATCGTGATTGGTTTGGTCACGATGAAGACCGCGTTGGCTATTGCGCCGATTACGGTCCCGTCGCTTCCCCAGGCCGAGGCGGCACAAGAGCTTCCCACTACGTTGGACTTCTTCCTAGGGCTCATCCCTTCAAATCCGTTTGAGACTGCCGCGAGCGGGGCATTGTTGCCACTCATCGTGTTCATGGTGCTCTTCGGTGCAGCCGCAGGTGCTGTTCCCGAACGATACCGCGCGCCGCTCATGTCCCTTGCGGAGGCGGTCACCGTCACACTCGTCAAACTCGTACATTGGATACTTTGGACGGCGCCTGTTGGAGTCTTCGCCCTTGCCGCACCAATGACGGCGGCGTCGGGCTGGGATCTGCTCAAGAGCCTTGCCGTTTTCGTGATCGCGGTGACGGTTGCACTCACCATCTTCGTGGCGGTGGTGTACATGCCGGCGGCGGTGTTCATCGGACGTCTCGCACCGAGGCAGTTTATCAAGGGCTGCATCGAGCCCGTGGTTATCGCCGCCGGAGCGACCAGCTCCGCCGCTGCGTTGCCTGCGATGTTGGACTCCGGTCAGACGCACCTGGGTGTGTCGCGCGCCGTAGCGGGACTCGTGTACTCCCTTGGCGCGGCAATCGGGCGCGGCGGGAGTGCGCTGTTCCAAGGGACCTCCGTGATCTTTCTCGCCGCGCTGTATGATGTCTCGCTATCCCTCCCGGCGATTGTATCGATCATTTTCGCAACGTTCTTCGTGTCGTTGACGGTGGCGGGCGTACCGAGCGCGAGTCTCGTCACTCTCGCACCAGCGTTGGACGTCGCCGGCATTCCATTTGCGGGGGTCGGGATGCTCTTTGGTATCGACCGTATACCAGACATGCTGCGCACGGCCGTCAACGTGACGGGGCATATGACCACCTCGGTTGTGGTACAAAGAATCTCGGCCGGCGAAGAAAAGGGCCCCGCCCCGAACGATTGACGCAAATTCTAACGTCCACACAGATCGAAACTTGTCACGCGTCATCCATTACACGTACACTCGGCC
>JAPULP010000214.1 GCA_027294815.1 Gemmatimonadota bacterium
GTGCCGTCCGGAAACGTTTTGCCCAGGCCCTCGACGCGGATCGCCGTCGCCGGTTCAGTCTGCGTGGACGATGGTGCCGACATGTTCACCGCGAACTGCCGCCGCAATGCATTCCGGCTTGCAGCCGTTGACGATTTGGAACTGGCGGACGAGCCGGGCATTGACGAGTAGATCCGGCAGGATTTCATCGAACGGCAGGCTCGGCAATCCCCGCCGCTGGAGCTCGCGTGCGCCGATCGCATCGATGAAAGACGCGCCCGGATTCTCCTTCGGGTCCTCGGTATACAGACCGTCGACGTCCTTGACCAGCGTGATTGTCTTGCAGCCAAAGCACTCGGCGAGGATGAAGCAGCCCGCGTCGGTGCGGTGCGGGGGAATGCGGCCGATCCCCGGAGGGTGTTCCCACAGGGAGTACGGCGGAACCCCATTGAAGATGACCCCGGGGGCGGAGTGAATGAACAGGGGCAACAGGTGCCCGAAGATCTCCGGCGGGATCGCCACCACCCCGTGCGGCGCCAGCAGGGCGCCCAAAAGGTGCGCGTTGCCCAAGGCATCCGCCATCGAGAGTTGGGCCAAGACGCCGGTGGGAAGGCCCAAGTCGAGGCCGATGGAAAAGACGTGGCGACTGCGCACGCCGCCGCCGACTCCGATGATGAGGCGCTCCGTCTCGAGCAGGACGCGGAGGGCGTCGACCACCGGATACGTGACCTCACGACCCGCGTCCATGATGGAGCGCCCACCGACCTTCACGACGTGCGCGTTGGGCAGCATTCGAACGACGGACGATTCCGTCGACGCCATCACCTCCTTGTCGACGAGACTCTCGCGCATGAGCATCGAGTCCACATGGTGTCGCCTGTCGTTCGTTCCGATCGTCGTCACGAAATTCGCTGCTCCTCGTCAGTCGGCGGTGATGACGGTGCCAACGTGCTCGCCGTCGAGAGCGCGCGTCAAGTTTCCCCTCACCAGCCCGTTGATCACTTGAATGGAGCGGCGCCGCTCCGCCGTTTCCATCAAGTCGAGAACGGCGCGCTCCACAACCACGTCCTGGAGATCCATCTCTCGCAGCTCTCCGACGGTGATCTTCGGGATGAACTTCGCGCGTTTGTCTTTTTTCGGGTCGGCGGTGTAAAGGCCATTCTCATCTTTTACGTAGATCATCGACCTGGCTCCGAAGACCTCGCTGACCAGAAAGACGCCCGTGTCGGTGCGGTGGGGAGGGATACGGCCGACATCCGGGTTCCGCTGCCAGAAGGTATACGGCGGCATGCCGAAAAAGATGACCGCCCCGCGTTCCTCGAGGTAAAGGGGGAGTTGCGGAAATTGCACCGGCTCGATGAAGGGAATGCCGTGCTTGGCCAGGAGGTAGTGAAGCATGCGCGCGTTTTGCATGCTGACGAACGTGCCCAACACGCTCAGCACCCCCGTCGGCACCCCGAGGTCGATTCCCACGCTGTAGGCGTGACGGGCACGCGTACCTGCGCCGGTGCCGATAATCATCTTGTGCCTTCCCAGGTTCTCCTCGATCTCTTCGATGATGGGGAAGACCGCTTCCCGGCCGCGGTCGATGAGACTCTGCCCCCCGATTTTGATGACATTGGCGTGGGGAAGGATCCGTACGCCCTCGGTGCTAGCCGTGAGCGCAAGGAGCGTCGGGTCCGTCAGATTGCCGGTGACGAGGGACTTCCCCAGTTCCGTCAGGAGCTCATTTTGCATAGATCCTCGGCGTCGTGTGAAACGGGCAACGAGTGCTCAACCGTTCGTCGCCAGATGAATCGCGGCGATTTCGAAATATTCTTCTTGGGGCACCGGTTTGCCCAAATCCCCGTAAAACTCCTCCGCCCACACGCCCAGCTTTTCGAGTACACCGGCCTTGACGTGGGGAGGCACTTCGAGGCCGGCCAGGCCCGCTTTCGAGTCCCACGCGGCGAGGGAGTCCGCCGGACGGTGGGATCGTGTCCAGCGGGCCGCGACCCGCGCCGGGGCGCGACATCCGCCTAGTCGCTCGATCGTGGAGAAGACGGACTCGGCGTGGGCCTCCGCGCTCTTGCCGGCGTACCCCGCGTCCGTCAACAACTCGCGCATGCGCTTGCGCATGACAACCGTGACGGACTCCTCCGGTCTCCGCACTCCACCCAGCGCCAGCCACACTCCCCGCGGGCTCGCGATGCGCCGAAGCTCGTCGACGACGTGGGAACTGTCAAGGTGGTGTAACGCCCGGAAGCTGAAGACCACGGCGATGGATCCACGCGCGACCGGCCAACACGCGTTGCCGTCCGCCACGATGAGTGCCGCTCGGAGCCCCTGCTCGCCGAGTGCCTCACGAAATGCGGCAATCATCTCCGTGGATCGATCGAGCCCGATGTACCGGATCGGTCGGCGGACGAGGGCAAGGCTCAGCGCGCCAGCGCCCACACCGATCTCGAGCCACGCCTGTCCGCGCTCGAGAGCCACCACGTCGGCCAACGCGTCCGCAATCGCCTCGCGGGCGTCGGCCGGCACGCCGGCCCCCTGTTTGAATCGTGGGACTTGGTCGTGGTAGGGCATGGTCGTCGGTCGGTACCTCGTCGCCTTGTCTCGGGGAGACAGCGCGTGAACGGGCGTGGTCGAGTATACATGCCAGCCGGATCGCGGTATCACAAGGTTGGGTCCGCCGCCCGACCAGCCCACCTCACCGGGGCAAGGTCCGGCTCGTCGCCATGCGTTGGTGCCGCCTGCGCGTCTGGGCCAAACAGCCGATGTGCCGCCGACAAGCCCCATGTCACCTGCACCTCACCGGCCGTCCTCCCACGAAGACCGCAATCCTCACCCACGCCGAGGACGCAGATGAGTTCGCGCGGCGTTCCCGACAACCGTCGCGCTTCGATGGCGCGAATGTGTCGCGTTTTTGACGAATGTGTCGCTTTTTGATGGTACCGTGTCGCAAATTGCTATTGACTTGACGCGCGTGATTCGCACGGAAAGTAACGCCCGCACTCCGGGCAATTGGAGTGGCGAGTCCCTTTATCAATCAACTGACGACGACGTCTTGACATCGCGAGTCCCGCGGGCAGCTTGACCGAGAGTCGTGCGGGTCCGCTCCGTAGAGGGGCAACCGTTCGAGACGTGTCGAGGTTGCGAATGCGGCAGCCGGATGGACGAGGTCTTCCATGACTACCCAACGTTAGCAACAAGAACGACAGTGCTGATTTACCACAAGACAGTCGCACTAGGAACGTTTTGCGGAATCTGACGCCGGCCGGTGCTTAGCACTGGTCTGCGCATTCCTCGCTCACCGGTTCGTCGGCGGTGCCGTCAAAGACCTGTCACACGGAGGTAGCCATGCCGAAGCGAGTCCTCAGCGGCTGGGTCGCAGGGGCAACCATTCTTGCCTGCGGAGGGGCCGTAGCGGGCGCTTCTAATCTCGACAGGTTCACCGCCAACGAGTCAATGGCTCAGAGAACGCAGAGCAGTGCCTGCTTGGCGTCAAGCTCACAGCCCGACCCCACCCTCCCGGATCTCGACTGTCCCGCTCCACCCAACACCTTCGACGTTTCGAGTTTCTTCGCGAGTAACGCAGACACCACTGCGAAGAAGCGGGCGGGCCCGACCTGGGATGCCTGGGCGTGGGCGTCGTTCGCGGCGATGAACTGGCCGGCGAAGGAGGACTCGACGCAGCAGACGGGATACTTGAGGGGCGTGCCCGATACAGACAGCAGCTTCGTGGGTGCGCAGAGCAATGACGTCGTCGTGTGGCAGACCTTCAAGGAGAAGCGGGAGGTCTTCAACAGCACAGTGAGCGACACCAGCAAGTGGCAGAATATCACGTTCGATCTGGCGCAACAGCCCATGGATAGTTTGAACAGCGGCGGGGTCATGGCGTGCACGGTTGCCGATTCAATGAGGTTGGACAGCTTGGACCTTGCCATCATAATTTCCCAAGGCGTCAAGTCTTCGTCGATTGCGGGCGACAACACGTTAGACGAGGTGGTCGAGGTGGCGTCACCCGCGCTCGAATCCGCCGCCAGTCTGTGTGCCGGTTTGCCGGACTCACCGGTCCTCGGGGGACCTGACAAAGCTTTTTGTACCGACAGCATTTTCCCCGACAACAACAAGAACATCCGAAGCCCAGTCGGCCCCCGAGTGTGGAAAGGCGATCCGGGAACGTCCGATGCCGCGCGCGCAGTGCTGTTCGAAGTGAAGGTGAACTACGACTTCTGGAATTACATCGTCCGAAACGGATTCTATGACGACAGCGTTGCCTACGCAGCAGCTCGCGGCACCTCCAGAACCAATCACCCCAAGCTTCCGTTCCGTACCAGCTCGGCGGAAGGCCCCGGCCGGAGTCCCAACGCCACGTTCGACTACGACGCCGCCTCGGTTGCAGCACTGTACGACAGCCTCCCACATCCCGATACGCTTCCGCCGATCGGATCGGTGCAGCTCAAGGCAGCCTGGCTCATGCTCACCCCGGAGGAAGTATCCAGCAACACGTATCTCACCACCGACGCGGTCTACTACAAGACCCCCGAGCCACCCAGTCAAGACACGCTTTGCTATGCCGTGGACACATTCGGACTGATCGGTCTCCACATCATCCAGCGGGTCCACGCGTTCCAGGGATCCAGACAACCGACCGAGTACACGGAATTTGCCCATGGCGGGACGTTCGTTTTCGCCACCTGGGAGCACACCGACCTGCCTGATTCGGGCGTCGCGTCCAGCTACTACTATGCCAACTTCCTGGCGGGCGAGACGAACCTCGTCACTGGGAACCCCTTTGGATTTTCCACCAACGCGCACCCGTTCCCAAACTTCACGGATACTGCAACCACCGCGATCAACGTCATCCGGATGCAGAACTATCCCCTGCCAAGCACCACCGCCGTCAACGATTCGGTGCATGCTTCCATCAGGCGACAAAATTCAAGTTCGGTTTGGCTGAACTACCGCCTGATCGGTACCCAATTCGTGGCCGTGGGCTCGGACAGCGCATCGCTCACGTACAACCAGCCGTACTATCTTGCCAACCTCGTGGTAGAGACCAACCAAGGCCTGCAGCACTTCCGGGGACTCCCTCCGAATGTCACGGTCACTCCCTACTACACCGACAAGCTGAGCATAGCGGGAACGGGCGGTCAGTTCGCGCCGACTCAGCCGAACGTCATTTTCAACCGGCAACAGCGTGCGCCCGTTACCATGGGTGGGTGCATGGGGTGCCACGGTGTCGCGCAGTTGAACGGCTACAACTTCAGCTTCGTGTTTCAAGACGGGCAGAGAGGATCGGTGCTCGACACGCAGACGCACTTCAACATTGCCCCGGACCCACCGAGCCCTCGGAACAGGTAGCCCCGGATGACGACGAGTCCAGCAAGCCCGTGGGCCTCTCGTAGGAAGGCGAATTGAGAGTCATGACGGATCACGACGACAAAATGATCACGCCTGCGGCGAACGAGTCAGGCAAGCCCAGCCGCCGCGAGTTTCTCAAAGGCACGTTGGCGGGCGCGGCGACGGTCTCTCTCGGCGCACCATCGGAAGTCGCGGCCGAGCACGAACCGTCCTCCGAAACTCAGCTGGCCCCCGAAGAGTTCGACGTCGCAATCGTCGGCGGCGGCGTGGCCGGTTGTTATGTCGCGTACCGGTTGCTCCATGGCGACTTCGATCCCAACTCGGCGTTGGGGAAGCTCAAGCAGGCCAACAATGGTCTGAAAGTCGGTCTCTTTGAATACTCCGGTCGAGTCGGCGGGCGGCTGACCTCGGCCCGGATACCGCTCCCCAACAACCCCGACAAGGGCATCGGCGAGGGCTCCGATGAACCGCGGCAGTACGCCGAGTTCGGCGGGTTCAGGTTTCAGCCACAGATGCACATCGTACGCGATCTCGCTGCGCTGCTCGGTTTGGAGGATGAGCCCTTCCCCGTAGACGAGCCCGGGGAAAACCCGGTGTATGTACGCGGTACACGCCTGACGCAGCAGACCATCGGTGGCGTAGAGAATACGCCTCCAACGCAGCCGCCGACGTACAACATCAGCATGCTGCCGTATCATTTCACCGCTGCAGAGGAAACAGTCCTGGAGAACGGAACCGATTTCACCACGTACGTTGCAAATCAGGCGTTTAAAGAACATCTGCCAGACGATACCGATTCCCCGGACCATCCTGCAACTCCGAATGGGTACTTCACTCTGCGGAAGAGATACCATGCAGCCTTCCAAGTGTCACATTGGTCCGAGGTCAAGACCCTCCGTGACATGTACGAAAGAGCAAAACAGCAGGTCGTGGTCGACGGGCGTCCACTCGTAGAGTGGTCGTGGTGGGCGTTGATGAGCCGGTTCCTGAGTCCGGAGGCAATCGCCTACGTCGAGGATACCGGCGGCTACAACTCACGTTGGGCACCGGGCAACGTCTCCTCCAACCTGCGCGAGGATTTCTATTTCGCCACCGCAGGCGACATTTACAACGGCGACTCTCATCCCACAGAACCCAAGGACACCGCGTGGAAACACATCACGACGGGGTACTCGGACATTCCCAATAAACTCTACGAGCGCTTCTTGAAGGCCGGCGGCTCGGGTCGCCTCAATCATCAGTTGGTGCGCTTCGACAAGGCTGCCGGCGGAGGGTACGAGCTGCTGTTCTTCCGGAGGGAATCGGGGACCACGACGTCGGGCCAGGCCGAGTATCAGATCAACCTGGATGCCAAAAAGGGCCGGTTGGTCAGCGCCAAGTTCCTCGTGCTCGCCATCCCGAAGCGTGCACTGGAATTGCTGGACAGGAGCACGTTTTTCCTGCGCGACGTGAAGGTCAACAACCTGCTGGATACAGTCCTCAACGATCCGGCCATCAGAATATTCATGGCCTATGAAACTCCCTGGTGGCGAGTCCAGACCACCATCCAGCCCACCCCCACGAACCCCAACCCGCCCCCCCCCTTGACGCGGGGGCGGAGCACCACGGACCTCCAGGTGAGGCAGTTCTACTATTGGCTGACCGCGCCCGCAAGCGCGGCGAATCAGGCGTCGTTCCTGCTCGCGAGCTACTCGAACGGACAGGCGGAGCGGTATTGGCGCAGCCTCGAGGGCGGTCCCGCGTACGACGATTCGAAAGGCTCGGTTGCCCAGGCCGGCCGGAACGACGGCCCGCAAGGGATCGGGCCACGGGCGGCGGCGGAGACGATGGCGAAGCTGGCCCACGAACAGATCATGCAGGTCGTCGGCGTGACTGACGCCCCCGAGCCCTACTACGCGCACTTCCAAAACTGGACGAAGGAGCCGTGGGGCGCCGGCTGGCACGCGTTCACCGCCGGGAGCGA
>JAPULP010000215.1 GCA_027294815.1 Gemmatimonadota bacterium
AGCATTCATTTCGGTGAACGCCTTCGAGCTTCTGCGAGTGCAGCCGCTACTGGGCCGATCCTTCACTCCGGAAGACGCCAATCCGGCTTCGCCGCCCGTCGTGATCTTGGGCCATAACATCTGGAAGAATCGATTTGACTACGACCCGGGTGTGATTGGGCAAGTCATCCGGGCAAGCGGCGTACCGCGCACGGTCATCGGCGTGATGCCCGAAGGCTTTCGGTTTCCGAACGATCACGATTTGTGGGTGCCTCTCATCGCTCGCTCGTCGGACGTTGCGCGCGGTCGGGGAACGTGGTACCGCACGTTCGGCCGACTCGCTGCCGGCGTCACGGTTGAAGAAGCGTCTACCGAGTTTGAGGCGATTTCGCGGCGGCTGGCGCTCGAGTACCCCGCAACGAACGAAGACGTTCATGCCGTGATCGAACCGTACACCGAACGGTGGATCGGCAGGGAGATTTCGGGCATCCTATATCTCATGCTCACGATCGTGTCGTTCGTCTTGCTGATCGCCTGCGCCAACGTGACGAACATTCTCCTCGCGCGTGCCACGGAACGGACACGGGAGGTTGCGGTCCGGACGGCGCTGGGGGCACGGCGCTCGCGCGTGATCATGCAGCTCATGACCGAATCGCTACTGTTGTCGATCGCGGGTGGGGTTGTTGGCCTCGCCATCGCTTTCGGCGGTGTCGGAATCTTCAACTTCGCATCGGCCGGTATGGAGATGGCGTTCTGGATTGACGTGCGCGTCGACGCCGTGTCGCTGCTGTTCGTCCTTGGCTTGGTAATCGTGGCGAGCGTCGCAGCCGGCGTCGCGCCCGCTCTCCAGGCGTCGAAGACAAACGCAAACGAGGTCCTCAAGGACGAGAGTCGTGGCGTGTCGAGTTTCCGGTTGAGTCGATTCAGCAAAATGTTGGTGGTATCAGAAATCGCGTTTTCCTGCGCATTACTCGTCGTTTCGGCTTTGATGATCAAGGGCGTGCTCAAGCTCAGAACGATGGACTACGGTTTCGCGCCCGAGCAGCTCTTTGTGGCAGACTTGTCGCTGATGCCCGCGGAATATCCTGATGCCGCCGGCCGTGTGCAGTTTTTCGAAGAGGTACAAGCTCGCCTCGCAGCGATTCCCGGGGTGCACGGTGTTACCCTGACCTCAAATCTCCCAGTCAAAGGTACGTGGACCGCTAGTGTCGGTCTCGAGGGCACGACGTCGACGAACATAGACGACTATCCAATGACGCATTACGCACAGATCACATCGAGCTTCTTCGACGTCTTCCGTATCACGCTCCTCGAGGGGCGGGGCTTCGGCGCGGAAGACCGAATTGGAGCGGAGCCGGTCGCAATCGTCAACCAGCGGTTCGCGGAGAGATTCTTTTCCGACCAGGGTGCGCTCGGTCGCCGCATTCGGCGGGGCGGACCGAACTCACAACAACCGTGGCGGACCGTTGTCGGCGTGGTCTCCAACGCGTACATGACCGACGTCGAGAGCGAAAACCCGAATCCCGACGGGGTGTATATCCCGCTCACTCAGGGAGCGTTCTTCTTCACCAACATCGTCATGCGCACCGCCGGCGACCCATTAACGTACACCCCCCTCGTTCGGGACGCTGTTGAGGCCCTGGATCCCAATCTTCCGATCGCGGAAGTCAACACGCTGGCCGGAGACATCTTGCTGGAGAAGAAGGTGTTCGAGGTCTTTGGCCGGTTATTCCTCTTATTCGGTGCGGCCGCACTGTTTCTGGCATCGGTGGGGTTGTACGGTGTGATGTCGTTTGCGGTCAGCCGGCGAACCAAAGAACTCGGCGTGCGCGTGGCGCTCGGCGCCCAAGGGTCCGATGTCTTGAGGTTAGTACTCAGACAAGGCGTCTTTCAGCTCGGTGTGGGTTTGACCCTCGGTCTCGCACTCGCGGCAGCGCTGTCACGCGCGATGTCCATGGCCTTCTTCCAAGTGGACCCGTGGGACATGTCGATCTTTGGAATGATCGCGTTGACGTTGACAGCGACCGGTCTGCTCGCGACGATCATACCGGCCCGGCGTGCGACCAAAGTGGATCCGATGGTGGCGTTGCGGTATGAGTAGGGTGTAGGGTGTAGGGTGTAGTATGCGCAATCGAGAATTCACCGCCCTGCTACACCTCACCCACACCCCACACCCCACACCCTACACCCCACTATACTCCCAAACTCCCAGCAATCTCTAGCCTACCAAGCACCCACGGCGTATCTTCGCCTTCCCACCAACCGCACCAACCGATTGGAAGGAGCGCCGTCATGAACAGACCTACCATTTTCCTCTCCTGTATGGCTGTCTCACTCGCCATTTTGCCGACCGCTACGGCGTACGCACAGGATGCCAACGATTCCTGGGACGTGACGCTGGCGCGAGGCGAAACCCGCGAGATCGACTTCACCACCGAGGAGGGAACGTGGATGTCGGTGGACATCTCCCCAAACGGCCAGTGGATCGTTTTCGACATGCTCGCCCACATCTACCGGGTTCCTGCGTCGGGCGGAACCGCAGAGGCGCTCACGCAGGAAAGCGGCGTGGCGGTAAACTACCACCCCCAATATTCTCCTGACGGCCGCTTCATCGCGTTCATTTCCGATCGCGGTGGACAGAACAACCTCTGGGTCATGGACGCAGACGGATCCAACCCGCGTGCGGTATTCGATGACCAAAACGTTCGGGCCACCCATCCCACGTGGATGCCCAACAGCGAATACATTCTCGTGCGCCGCCAACCGCTCCGACGTGGGGACGGTGGCGGGGGCGGGGGCGACCGGGGGGTCTTCATGTATCACCGGGACGGTGGCCAGGGCGTGAAGCTCGGCGGTGACGACATGAACGGCGCTACTTGGCCATCGGTATCGGACGACGGAAAGTTCGTGTACTTCCACGAAAGCACGCCGGGACAAACGGTTTCGTTTACGGCTCGCGACGTGCTCCAGGGTTCGTACAACATCCGGCGATTCGAGATCGAAACCGCAACGGTGATACAGGTGACGAGCGGTATTCCGTCGAGACAATATCGACTGTCGTCTGGCGGAGCGTATGCTGGGGAGATTTCGCCCGACGGTCGCTGGCTCGCATTCGCACGGCGCATCCCGGACGGCACGATCGAATGGAAGGGCCACGAGTTTGGTCCCCGGACCGCGCTGTGGATCCGTGACCTCGAGACCGGCGCCGAGCGCGTAGCAATGGATCCCATCGAGCAGGACATGGCGGAGGGCATGAAGACCATCCGTTTGCTGCCGGGTTACAGTTGGGACGCCGACGGCCGGTCTATCGTGTTGTCGCAAGGCGGTAAACTGCGGCGGCTGCACGTGGAATCGGGGCGCGTCGAAACGATTCCCTTCACCGCACCGGTTCAACGCACAATCTCGGAGCAGGCCTACACGTCGTTCACGATTTCAGATGAACCATTCCGCGTTCGGTACACGCGGTATCACACAGGATCGCCCGACGGAAGTAGCGTCGCGTTCCAGGCGATCGGCAAGATCTACGTGATGCCCACCTCGGGTGGAACACCCAGGCGGTTGACGAACGACGGATTTGACGACTTCGAGTACACGCCCGCCTGGTCACCGGATGGACGCTGGATCGCCTTCACCAGCGTCGATGAGACAGGCGCCGGTTACCTGTGGAAGGTTCGTGCGTCCGGCGGTACCCCTGAAAGGGTGACCACTGGGTACGGAGAGTACCTACATCCGGCTTGGAGCCTCGACGGCGACGAGATCGCGGTGGTAAAAGGGTCGGGCGCTACCGCCCGCGGCAGAACCATGGCGCACAACCCGTACTTCGATATCGTCGTGGTACCCGCCTCGGGGGGAGCCGGAGAGGCGATTGCTCGCGTTGCGGGGCGCACCTTATCGACCCGAACACAATTCGTGCGGCCTTCTTTCGGGCCCGACGGTCGGATTTACTATCCCCAAATGGGAACGAGCCGAGGCGACTCCACGAAGCTTCGCTCTGTACGGCGTGACGGAAGTGACCCGCGGGACCATCTCACGTTCCCCTACGCCGACGAAGTTGTACTCTCCCCGAACGGCAATTGGGCTGCTTTCAATGAGGGTGATAACATCTATCTCGTTCCGCTCCCGCTGGGCGGTCGCGGCGCAGAGCCTATCGTCGTGGACAAACGCAAAGGTCGGGGCAAGCTCCCGATAAAGCAGTTGAGTCGTGAAGGAGGCTTCTTCCCGAGTTGGCGGGATGGGTCGACGGTGCAATTCGGCAGCGGCGTGCGGTACTTCACCTACGATGCGGAGACAGAAGAGGCCGACACCGTCGAGATAGACCTCAGGGTGAGCCGTGATCTCGCCCAAGGCACGATCGCGCTCACAGGCGCACGCGTCTTGACGATGGACAACCGGCGCGTGATCGAGAACGGCGCGATCGTTGCAAGGAACGGACGCATCACTTGCGTGGGCACGTGCGACACCTCGGACGTAGATCGCGTCATCGACGTTGCCGGCAAGACGATCATCCCGGGGTTCATCGACATGCACTCCCATTTCTTCCGTGAGTACCGCGGCATCATTCCCAAGCACGCGTTTGAGGCTTCGATTCCACTCGCGTACGGCGTCACGTCCAATCTCGACAACTCGATGTGGTCGCAGGATGTGTTCCCAGCCGCCGAACTCATCGAGGCGGGCATGCTCATCGGCCCCCGAACGTTCAGCACGGGAGATCCCCTGTACGCAGGGGATGCAGCGCGCCAAAACGAGCTCACCAGCTACGCCATTACGGAAGAGAACGTCAAACGGCTCGCGTCGTGGGGGGCTGTGTCACTCAAGCAGTACATGCAACCACGGCGGGCACAGCGACAGTGGGTGTCAGAGGCGGCTCGTAAGATTGGACTCATGGTCACCGCCGAAGGCGGCGATCTCGCATATAACCTCTCCATGATCATGGACGGGCAGACAGGGTGGGAGCACCCGATGAGCTACATGCCCATGTACAGCGATGTCGCGAAATTCTTCGGGCAGGCAAAGGCCGTGTACTCCCCCACTTTCGTGGTGGGTGGACCATCGGCTTGGAACGACGAATACTTCCTCGCGGAATCAGAGGTTTGGAAAGACGAAAAATTGCGGCTTTGGCTGCCGTGGCAACAACTCGTGCCTCACACTCGACATCGCATGCTGCGCCCGGACACGGATTACAGTTATCCGTTCATGGCTCAGGTCCTCGCAGACAT
The DNA here is from genome assembly GCA_027294815.1 of Gemmatimonadota bacterium. Classification (GTDB taxonomy): domain Bacteria; phylum Gemmatimonadota; class Gemmatimonadetes; order Gemmatimonadales; family GWC2-71-9; genus B3T1B10. The sequence continues at coordinate 5,196 of JAPULP010000215.1, forward strand.
CATCGCGGAAGGTGGTCATGGCGCGATCGGTTCCCACGGACAGCAGCACGGCCTCGCATCGCACTGGGAGGTATGGATAGCGGCTTCGGCAATGGGACCGATGGGCGCGTTGGAATTGGCCACCAACGAAGGCGCTTACTTCCTGGGGGCAGCAGACGACGTCGGATCCCTGACGGGTGGTAAGCTGGCCGACTTGATGGTGCTGAACTCCAACCCGCTGGACGATATCCGAAACACGGCAGACATCCTCTACGTGATGAAGAGTGGACGCTTATACGACGCGACTACGCTGGACGAAATATGGCCGCGACAAAAACCGTATGGTGTGCGTCCGTGGGTAAACGAGGATGCGTGGAGGAACGACCGCCGAGGGGTGAACTACTGGGATCAAACCCGGACCACACCGACTCAGAGTAACCAGCGAGGTCAGGTGAACCGGCGTTGAGGGATGAATAGGGTGTAGGGTGTAGGGTGTAGGGTATCGGTGAGGTATAGCAGGGCGCTGAATTCTCGATAGCGCATACTACACCCTACACCCTACGCCCTACGCCCTACTTCACCGCCTCATACACGCTCTCCACACCCTCCAGCGCCGGCCACTCCATTATCCCGAGGGCATCCCGCACGTACTCCACGGTCCGCATGCCGTTGAGCACACATGTTACGCCGGGAGTGCTAGCCGCGATCCACAACGCCTTCCGTGAAAGCGACTCGCTCTTCCGGTCGTCGGGAAGAAGGGGATCGATTTGCGCCGCAACCTCAGCGCTGCGCCGATTCGCATCGGCGACCGACGCAACGCGCATCGCGCGCAGCAACTTGTTCAGCTCCGGGAAATATCGCACGCGCCACGACGCCCAACGCTCGGCGGCGTCGCCGGCGAGATCCCGATCCAACGTCGCCGCTATCCGAGCAACCGTGTAGCTAATCTGGCCTTCCATCTGGCCCCACTCCTCGAGCCCGGGCTGTTGCCGGCGAAGCGGGGGCAATTGCTCCGACCAACGGAAGTATTCCGACGGCGATGGACCATCGTCAGAGGCATCGATCGATGGCGCAATCTGGTCGCGGAAAGACTCTTCTAGCTTCCCGACCCGATCGACTTGTACGTCCCAATCCACGTCTTCATCAACGAGCGCTACATCGGCGAGTCGCAGCATCCCATCCGACGTAAACGCATTGAGCGGGCGGTTCACCAGCACCGCAAGCTCTGCGTCGCGCGCCATCTCGAGCGCCGATTTGCCACGGTTGGGACCGGTGTTCCGCTCCGACATGGGTCCGGTCTCGTACAGATTCAGCGGTAACTGCAGCACTCTGAAATAATGGCCTTCGCCGCCAACTTCGACCGCCGCGTCCAACAAACGACTCACCGAAACGGATTCACTCGCCGTGGTTGGAGAGGCAGCCGTGTTCGACGACACGCCATACCATCGCAACCGGCCGGCGGCGACCTGATCCTCGAAAAACGTGAATGCCGCCCCCACACGCCGATAAAACTCGTCACGCGCTTTGACCAACGGTTGACGCTCAGCGGCAGCTGCCGACAGAAAGTATTCGGGGTTGTGTAGCAAACAAACATCCAACGTCTCCAACTCGAGTCGGTCGAGCGAGCGTTGGAACTGATCGGCGAGGAATTCCGGATGGATGCAATGCCACAATCCGTCTTGGATTTTCATCATGTCCGGATAAGGTCGGCCTTCTTCCTCGCGCTTTGCCGCGATAGCATAGTTTTCGCCCTGTACGTATCCGACCTTCGACACGACGATAACTTCATCGCGAAGTACTTCGTCGCCGTCTATCAGGTCCCGCAGCACGCTGCCGATCAACCGCTCGCTGCCACCATCCATGTAGTTCGTCGACGTATCGATGAGGTTTACCCCGGAGAGGAGAGCCCGGGTCAGTGCTTCGCGGTGCTCGGGGATGCCGTCGGTCACCCGGTATCCGCCAAAGCCGACCCGACTGGTCGACCACCCTGTCGTGCCGAACAACCGGTAACCGCGATCACCAAACCGCTCGCCGTAACGCGCCGTGCCCGGAGCTGTGGCGCTGCCTTCGACGGGACTCGAGATGACCTGCTCCGACAAACCACCCTGAGCGCTACCGAGCGCAGTCCGGACCTCACCCAGGTCTGTGATCGGCGCAAGACAGGTGTAGTTCCGGCAGATGTAGAGCGCGGCCTTCCCGTCCACCAAAGCCTTGCCTCGTTCCAAGGGCAATGCCCCCGCCCCCGCCCCCTTGTCGCTTGCACGCTCGGGGTCGACGATCACCTCGATGCGGTTCGGGAGAAAGTGTCGGCCCACTTCCGCCTCTAGCGCTTCGAGGTCGGGCGTCCCCGGCGTGCCCACGAGCGCCAACTCGACCGGTCCCTCGAGCAACAGGTCCACCACGCATAGACTCTTCGCAAAAGCCCGGGGATGCCGCGTCATCATACCACCGTAAGCTCGAATGGCCCGAATCGCGGCAGCCCGGAAGTCCTCTCGATCGGCATGATGTGACATGCGAACCAACGCCGACGCGACGGTCGCGTTGCTGGCCGGAACCGCCCCATCAGTCCCGTCGCGAAACCGCATCAACAGTTTTTCGTGGTCTGTCGCGGTGTCGAAGAAAGCGCCGCTTTCCGAATCGAGAAAATCCTTCAGCGTACGGTCGAGAAGTCGTTCCGCTTCTCGAAGATAGCGAGCGTCGCCGCCCGACTCGTAGAGATCGATCAGCGCTTCCGAAAGAAAGGCATAGTCTTCGAGGTAGGCGTTCAAGTGCGCCTTGCCGGTCCGGTATGTACGGAGGAGTCCACCGTCGTCTCGCACCAGCGATGCCAGGAGGAAGTCGGCCGCTCGCGTGGCGATTTCCAAATATTTGTTGTCGCGAGATACCCGGTAGCCTCGCGCGAATGCAGCGATCATCATGCCGTTCCACGCCGTCAAGATTTTGTCATCTAAACCCGGCGCCACCCGAGCC
>JAPULP010000216.1 GCA_027294815.1 Gemmatimonadota bacterium
CGCTAGGATAGGCGCGGGTGGGGTGGCCGAGTGGTTGAAGGCGCCGGTCTTGAAAACCAATAGCACAGTGTCGGCTAGGGTATTCCAAGAGGGTAGTTTCACCCTGGAAATACAGGGTTTGACGGTGCTTGGGGGGAGACAGAGGCACACAGCTACAGACAGTTGAAAGTGGCCAATCGCGGCCAAAGGAGCGCATGTGCGGACACAGGTTTGGCAAGAGCTTGTCAAGCGCTCCCCCATCGGCTGCCTGCCCAACTATTTATCCAATAGCATTTTCTTGGCAGTACAACAAAAGCACGACCACGCACTGCCTGGGCTTCACAGACCCGCTGAGAAACAACACACCCCAGCGCGCGCGTCTACCGCTGCATCTGCCGCGTGCTGCTGTTGCGTAGGTTGTCCCTACCCGTGGGTGCCTGAGAATGTAACGACTCACAGACCAACCTAGCGGCTTGAGCGCCGTGTGCTACAATCCGATGCACGTTTACTGCACGGAAGCAGGTTATGAACAACACGGACGGACAGGAGTACCCAAGGGGGTATCACCCAAACAGCCAGGCGAATCTTCGGCCCTTCCAGAACGGCTACGACCAGCGGCGCGGCCGTGGTCCCTGTGCGGCTGGAACGACCATCCTGCGCTGGATCAATGAGCTGTTGGCGGAATCCGAGGACGACACGCCGCGATACAGTTTCGCCGAGCTTCGGGCCATTGCCGAGGCACCTGATGATGACCCAAAGATTTCAACGGCCAAGCGGGCAGCTGCCCGTCAGCTCGTGGAGATGACCAAGGCTGGCAAGAGTGGCCTCGAAGCTCTGGGTCTGGTTTTCGACCGCACGACGGGTCGGCCGCCCCAGGCGATTCACGTTACATCAGAAGCTGAGACAACTATCCGCGTCGTCCTGCTCGACCGCACGGAATCACCGACTCACAAGATGGTTCAAGAGATCATGGCTCAGGAAGCGCTCAATAAGGCCGAGCCGAAGCAACTGGAAGCAAAGGCTGACGAACAAACGACCAAACCGGAAGATCAACCGATCCACCCCGGCGCTCGTGTAGGTATGGATTGGCGCACCGCGTCTGAGGGTCCGGTTCGGGACCCCAGATAGCAAACTAGCATCGCGGGCGGGATTGCCTGCGATTTGTCTCACAACACGGCTGGATATCCGTCCTCCCACTCCACGCCCAGCATCTCACCCAGCAGCACAACCGCGTCCAGCAGATCGTCGTGGTGGACGATCCACCGCTGACCAACGGCGTCGTGTCACCTTATCGCGTGTCGCAGGTCTCCACGTTGGCCGCCGGGCTGTAGATCAACGATGCGCCGGCGACATCATCCACGCAGAAGGTGAAGTGTGGATTGCCATTGAGGGTGCTGGTGGTGAGGATCGTGGCCACGCCGCTGCTGTTGGTAGTCACGGACTGCGTTTCGTTATAGTCGCCGCTGAAGGTGCCGGTCACGAGCGCTGCGGCAACAGGGTTGCCAAAGTTATCCACGATGGTGACGTCAGCCCGGCCGTGTTTGTTGCCGCCGCCGGCATTCTGTATGGATAGCACGATCGAGTCCACGTACATGGTGGTGGCAGGCCCACCCGGTGGCTGCGGCGTGGCTGGGGCTTCGTTGCTGTCGGCACTCTCGTTGCCGGAGAGGTCCACAGCGGTAACGACGTAGAAGTAGGTTGTGCCGTTGATGACTGCCGTGTCCGCGTAGTCGCTTGTCAGGGCCAGCAGGGCGATGAGGTCATACGGCCCGCCGCTGGTCGTGGAACGGTAGACGTCATATCCATCCAGGTCCGGTTCGGTGTTGTCAAGCCAGTCGAGGGTTACGCTTCCATCGCCACCGATTGCGGTTAGGCCGGTGGGAGCCGAAGGCGGCGTGATGTCCCCGCCGTCGGTTGCGGTCACGATGAACATCTCGTCCACAAAGATCGTGTCGCGGACGCTGTTGCCCGGCGTGCGGTCGGTGTCCTCGACACGAACGAAGACCACCCCCGCGATATCCTCGACAAACGCGAAAGACTGAAGCACGTCATCGTCGGCGGTCTTGGTTACCGTCAGCATCGACGCGTAGTTGAGGTCATCAAGGGAGTAGGAGAAGGCGAAGTCATCACCTTCATTGTTGGCGGTGTGGAATGCGTCCACGAAGAAGCTGTAGCTTGCACCGGCCGCGACGTTGAAGGTCCAGGTGTGATCCAGCAGACTTCGTCGATTGCTGGGCGGCCCTCCGGTATGTTGCTCCCTCAGCGCCTCATACAGATCGTCCTGAGCCTGGGTGTCGAGATAGGAGCCGCCGCTTATCGAGCCGCTGTCGGTCGCGTAGTCGGCTGTTGCCAGATTGATGATCTCGCCGCCACACGGGTTGGGCACACAGCCAGTCCCGGTGCCTTGCCAGACACCGCCTATCGCCGTGCAGTCGGCCTCCGTTTCGATCGAGCATGAGGCATCGACGCAGCAGGCGCCGGTCACCTCGCATTCATCCGGGATTCCGTCGTAGTCGAGGTCGACCTGCGTACCGGCCTCGAGCTCACAGGCGTCGGGGGTACCGTCGCGGTCGCAATCGACGAGGGCCTGGCATTCATCGGGGATGAGATCCGGGCGGCCGCCACTTCCCCCGATGGTGTCAAGGAACGCCTCGAGGTCAGCGAAGTCTTGTTGGGTAAACTCGGGATGCTGGCCGCCGGAGTGAGTGCCGACTGGAGGGCCGAGCTCGTCCAAAATCTGAACGCGGGTGTAATCTCGGATATCGGGCCCGATGTCGCCGGAGCCGTCCCGACCGTGGCAGGCGAAGCATTTGTTGTTCCAGATGATGACTCCGTCGCTGAAAACACCGACTGGTCCCCCGGCGCAGTCCTGACTGAAGCCGCTGTCGATATCGCACTCGTCGGGCACGGCGTTGGCGTTGCAGTCCTGGCTGGTGCCCTTGGCGATATCAACGGGATCATGAACTCCATTGCCATTGCAATCGACGAAGGGTGTACCGACGCACGAGATGTTCAGCGTGCCGGTACCCTGATCGCCGGCCTGCCAGCCGCCCGCGCGGATCTTGTAGCACTGACCTGCCATGACCCCAACCTGCACGGTACTGTGGTAATTCGGGCCGCCTCCGCAGGGGTTGGCCGGGTCGTCATCATTGCAACCCAGCAGGGTCATGGTGCCGCAATCGCACCCCTCGTACACCACCAAATCGGTGTCGTAAGAGGCTGAGCCGCCCAACTGTTCGCACGTGGTCGCGGTGAGGGTGCCGTCGCACTGGGCGACGTAGTCGTACCAGATGTCGTGATAGGTCTGGCCGTCAAACTGGCATGAGCCGTGGGCCGCGCCGTCGGTATTGGCGCCGGTGGTGTCGAACCGGATCGAGCCGTCGCTGATCGGCAAGGCGTCCTGGCACAGATCATTGTCCTCGATGACGCCGCCGCAATCGATGGTCATGGTGCCGCTGCCCTGGGCGCCCTCAAACCCGCCGATGCGAATGTAAAACTCCTCGCCGGCAGTCGCCGCGAAGCTCACTTCAGATTGCAGGGCGCAGAAGTCATCGTTGCAGGCGATGGCCTCACCCGATCCGGTGGGACACGCGCCAACGTAAACCGCCAGCTTGGTGTCGTACAGGCTGCCGCACAGGCTGACCGTGACATCACCGGTGCACGGCGCGATGTACCGATACCAGATGTCTGACTCGACGTGGCTATAGGCGAAGAAAGTGCAAAGGGCAGGCTCATCCGGGCCGTCCGTTGTGGCGTTGAGCGTGGAGAAATTGGTCGTGCCGCTGGAGACGGCAATCGCGTTGGCGCAGTTGTCGTTGGCCAGCGCATCCGGGATCAGGTCAACCAGGATCGACGATGGCGAGCCAGGCTTGAACAGGCCGATCTCCGCTTGGGTGACGTCCTGTGGCGGCGCGTCGGCGACGAAGCGAAAGTTGTACAGCGTCCCCCAACGCAGCGCGTTGGCGTCTTGATTCTGCGAGAACGTCTGCGTCTCCCAGGCGACCTCATCGGCAAAAACGGTCGTCGTCCAATCCGTGCCGCCGTAGGGCTCGCCGGAGTGGTAATCGACGTCGTGAAATCCAGTGCTGCTGACGATGGTGCCGTTGGGAAAGAAGACATGGAAGTCACCGACGCTGCGGTCCATGTTCATGTTGTAAAGGGCGAGCTCATAGTCCCACGAGCCGCCGCCGAGGTCGGTGACCTTCCAGCCCAGATAGAGTCGGCCGTCGCCGGGGACATCGACCGTCGTGATGCTGACGGCCGGGTCAGCCGCGCGCCAGGCTTCGATGGCGGGCATCTCGCGTTGCGTGACGCCGGTGAGGCTCATGGACCAGGAGCTGCCGCCGCCGGTGATGCTGCACGTGCGGTACGAGACGTTGTTGTACTGGTTGCCCCACGCCGAGTCATCCGGGGTTACGTAGTGAGCTTCAACGAAGTAGTCGCCGCCGCCATCCTGAGCGGGGTCGAGGTCGGAGATCTTGGCTTGCAGCCGCTTGTATGTCGAGCTGCCGGTGTTGGAGAAGTCCGTAGCCGGCCACAAGAAGGCCCCGGTATAGGCGTTGACCTCGAACTTCGGGCCCATCCCGTCTTGCCCCCCGTTCAAGCCGGATGAATACGGGTCGGAGCAGCCGACGCCAAGATGGTTGCCGTCACCGGGAATGGTGCATCCGCAGCTGCAGGCGTCGCCCTGCAGAGCGAAGAAGCCGTGCTTGAGCCAGGCCTGACCGATCTGCTCGAACCGGCCGTCCTTGAGACGGAACAAGTTCTGCCCGATAACCGGATGCTGAGTGGAGTTGGCGAACCAGTTGAGGAACTGATCGCCGATGTTGCAGGAGGTGGTGCCGATGGCGAAGGCCTCGATCCCGCCGGAGCTGGAGTAGTTGCTGGGGCCGGTAATCACGCCCACGACCACGTCCGGGCCAATGGAATCACAGATCGTGCCACCGGCCTGAGCACGGCGGCTGATCTGGCTGAGCACGACAATCGCCCCGGCCATCGCGGCCGATGCCAACAGCACTCGCGAACACATCATCTTGGTGATCCTTCCCTGACTTCGTTGTCAAACGGGTGTGGCCGTACAAGCTGGGCAAGCTTGTCACCCGCTTCGCTTCCACACCCGCACCTCAAGCCACCATAT
>JAPULP010000217.1 GCA_027294815.1 Gemmatimonadota bacterium
GATTCGAGATTCGAGATTCGAGATTTCAGATTTGGACCCCCCAATCTAGAATCTCGAATCTAGAATCTAGAATCTCACGTCCACCGCCCCTCTGCCTCTCCTGCCTCTCCTGCCTCTCCTGCCCTCCCCCTATCTTTCGCCCATATGCAAGACAACAACCTAGCCTCCCGTCTCACAGACCACCTACGCGAGTCTGGCCTCTGCCCCGACCCCGGCCTCGCGGTGCGTGCCGTGAGCGGAGGCCCGGACTCGGTCGCCATGCTCGATCTCATGGCTCATGTGGGCTCCGAATTCGGGTTGCAGCTGGCGGTGGTGCACGTGGATCACGGCATCGCGGAGGAAAGTTCGGATGTGGCCGAGCAGGTGTTGGGATTGGCCGTGCGATACGAGCTGCGGGGATATCTCTCGGTGCTCCGGTTGGGCCGAAGGGCGTCGGAAACGCAGGCAAGGCGTGCCCGCTATACGGAGTTGCGGGATTGGCAAGAAAGGCTCGGTGCACGGTATCTCGCCACCGCCCATCACGCCGACGATCAGGTCGAGACGGTGTTGTTCAGGTTCCTTCGGGGCACGGGTCTGGCGGGGTTGGCCGGCATCGCGGCGCGTGGGCCCGCCGGTTTGGTGCGGCCGCTGCTGCCGTTCCGGAGGGCCGAGTTGGAGGGCTGGCTCAACGAATCGGGGAAGGGTCACTCGGTACATGTTGATCCGGCCAATGTCGATTTGCGCCACCACCGTTCGTGGATCCGGGGCGAGCTGTTGCCGGTGGTTCGCGATCGGTTCGGCGATGAGGTGGAGGACCATTTATTGGACGTTGCCCGCCACGCGGCCGACGACCGAGCCGCCTGGGCGGCGGCGCTGCGGGCGCTTCAGGATGTCGATTTCCACGTGGCGCATGGGGTGGCCGAGGTCGATAGCGCCGCGTTGTTGCGTTACGAGAAGCCGCTCGCCGTGGCGCTTCTGGGCGCGGCGGCTCGGGAGGCGGGGTGCGTCCTCGGGCCTCGCAGGGCGGCCAGGCTCTGGTCGTTCGCGCGGCGTGCGTCCAGCGGCAGGCGATTCGAGCTGGGGCAGCATTGGGTGGCCGAAACGGCGTTTGGGAGGCTCCGGATCTTTATATTAAAGGAACCTGAGAGGCTCACCGACCGTAAGACAGTGCGCTGGGGCGATGGCGACGACGGGCGGGTGAAATGGGGGGGGTGGGAGATTCGCTGGCGCCGTGGCCGCGCGGGCACGCCGGTGCGCAACGCGGCGGTCACTTGGGTGACGGAAGGGCAGGGAGAAGTACGGGGTCTGGAGCCTGGTGACCGCATCTTGCCTTTGGGGGGCGTGGGCCACCGCAGGGTCAGTCGCGTCTTGATGGAGCAGCGCATTCCACGTTCGCAGCGCCGATCGTTCCCACTGCTCACCCGTGGCGATCGCGTGATATGGTTGCCCGGCATTTGTCGGTCCGGCGTGGCTGTGCCGGCTGAGGGCGAGGATGCGATTCTCCTCGAAGTCGCGCCCGATGAGATACCCTAGTGGGACGGGAGATCGCCCGCGTGGTGTTCGACGAACACACGATCGCGCGGCGCGTGGCGGAGTTGGGCAGCGAGATAGCCGGGCATTACGACGGTGAGGATCTCCTGGTTATCGGTGTGCTCAAGGGCAGTTTTATCTTCGTCGCCGATTTGGTCAGGACGATCTCGATGCCGCACAAGGTCGATTTCCTTGTCGCCGCGTCCTACGGCACTGCGAAGGTCTCGTCGGGCACGGTACGTTTGTTATATGATCCGGAGACCCAATTAGGGGGGAAACACATCCTGCTCGTCGAGGACATCGTCGATTCCGGGAACACGCTGAACCACGTCTTTGGTTTGATGCGTAGGCGCCACCCGAAGAGCCTCGAGGCGTGTACGTTGCTCCACAAACGGAAGGCCCCGGATCTGGAGGTCGAGCCGCGGTTTATTGGGTTCGATGCACCCCACGCATTCTTGGTGGGCTATGGTTTGGACCACGCAGAAGACTTTCGGCACTTGCCGTATATTGCGACTATTGAGGAATAACGAATGTCTGACCGATCTACGCCACCGAAGGGCAAAATGAGCTGGAATGCGACGAGCAAGAATCTGGTGTTCTGGATGCTCATCGTACTGCTGTCGGTAGCGTTTTATAAGATGACCGTTTCGCGACGGGACAATCACCAGGAAATCCCCTACACGACGTTTCGTGGGGAGTTGGATAAGGGCAACATCGCAACCGTCGAGATTACCGACGGTAAGTTCGTGGAGGGCGAGTTCAAACGCGCGATCGTGAGGGACCGCAGCATTCAGGAGTTCAGCGTCGTACTCCCGATCCAAGACTCCGAGGAGTTGCTGGTTCGACTCGAAGAGCAGGAAGTCGAGATCTCCGGCAAGATTCGCCGGCCGTCGTTCGGCAACATTTTCCTGAACCTGTTGCCGTGGATCATTCTGATCGGCCTGTGGATCTTCTTCTTCCGGCAGGTCCAACAGGGCGGTAACCGCGCGTTCCAGTTCGGACGTTCCAAAGCCAAACTCCTCACGGGTGATACCCCGAAGGTGACGTTTGCGGACGTCGCGGGCGCCGACGAAGCCAAAAACGAGCTGCAGGAAATCATCGAGTTTCTGAAGGACCCCTCGAAATACCAGCGGCTGGGCGGCCGGCTTCCC
>JAPULP010000218.1 GCA_027294815.1 Gemmatimonadota bacterium
GGTTGCCGGTGCGACGGATGGGGGTCACGATGCGAGCATCGACGAACACCATGGCCGCAGTTGCGCAGCTCTTGTCTGAGCAGCGGGACACAATTCACTCCGAGTGGTCTGAGTGGATCGCCAAACGTCTCGAGTCGGCCCCTCACATTCGGCGCGACACTATCGACCGACAGCTTCGTTTGCTCGTGGAACTCCTCACCGTCATGACCGGTCCCCGTCGGCGCGAAGCCAACGGACTATGGCTCAGTGCGTCGGAGTGGTACGGTCGCACTGCAGCTCTGCGCGGTCTCGCCGCGGGCGAGATCGTAGAAGAATTCCAATATCTCCGCGAGCGGCTGATCCGCCACCTCTCAGAACTGGTCACTTTGCTGGTACCCCGTCAATCCATGGCTGCCGTTCTGCGTTTGAATCGTCTGGTGGATACCGGTACCGCACACGCCGTAGTCGGCTACACGGACGCACTCGTCGAATCTCTGCTCGAGCGACAAGGCATACCGCTCGGTGCACACGAAACCGAGGAGTCGGAAGTCGAGGAGCGCCTTGCCCAACTCGAGGGTGAATTCGCTCAGCTGATGTCAACCAGCGACTGATCCCTCACTCGCCCTTGCCATACCTCTTTGCAGCGGCTATGTCGTACCGCGGCGCACGTACCGCCACCATCTAACGCGACCGCAGAAGCTAGCCCATGAATAAACAAGCCGCCATTGTCGTTGGCCTTGTCGCCGGTCTTGTCCTCGGCCTGACCGCTTCAGCAACCGGGTCACCGACACTCATGAGTATCGCCGAAGGCGTCGCTCCCCTCGGGCAGGCGTTCGTCAATCTCGTGCGCATGGTAGTGATTCCGCTTGTTGCGGCAACGATCTTCACCGGTGTAGCAGGTCTTGGGGACCCACGACGTTTGGGAAAACTTGGTGGGACCACGTTGCTGTTCTTCTTCGGCACCACATTCATCGCGATCGTGATCGGCTTGATCACCATGAAAGCCGCGCTGGCTATTGCGCCAATTACGGTTCCGTCGCTTCCGCAGGGCGAGACGGCACAAGAGCTTCCCACCACCTTGGACTTCTTTCTAGGGCTCATTCCTTCAAATCCGTTTGAAATCGCTGCGAGCGGTGCGCTGTTGCCGCTGGTCGTTTTCATGGTGCTCTTCGGTGCGGCTGCAGGTGCGGTTCCCGAGCAACACCGCGCGCCGCTCATGGCCCTCGCGGAGGGCGTCACCGGCACGCTCGTGAAACTCGTACACTGGATACTTTGGACGGCGCCGGTTGGAGTCTTTGCCCTTGCCGCACCAATGACGGCGGCGTCGGGCTGGGAGTTGCTCAAGAGCCTGGCCGTTTTCGTGATCGCGGTGACAGTCGCATTAACCGTCTTCGTCGCGGTTGTCTACATGCCGGCCGCCGTGTTCATCGGACGCCTTGCGCCAAAACAGTTCATCAAAGGTTGCGTCGAGCCCGTCGTTATCGCCGCGGGGGCGACCAGTTCTGCCGCCGCATTGCCTGCAATGTTGGACTCGGGGCAGACGCACCTCGGTGTATCGCGCGCCGTCGCAGGGCTCGTGTACTCGCTGGGCGCGGCGATCGGACGCGGCGGCAGTGCGCTATTTCAAGGAACGTCCATCATCTTTCTTGCCGCACTGTACGATGTCTCGCTGCCCCTTCCTGTGATCATCTCCGTCATTTTTGCAACGTTCTTCGTTTCGTTGACGGTCGCAGGCGTACCGAGCGGGAGCCTGGTCACTCTGGCACCGGCGTTGGACGTCGCGGGCGTTCCCTTTGCCGGCGTCGGGATGCTTTTTGGTATCGACCGCATTCCCGACATGCTGCGCACGGCGGTCAACGTGACAGGACACATGACCACGTCGGTGGTGGTGGAAAGAATCTCGCCCGGCGAGGAGGAGGTCACTGCGCCGAGTGGCTGAACGAACCTTGCCATGCGTCATCCATTACACATACACCAGGCCCGGAAAAGAAACGGTCATATACGATCACTGGCTCGTCATTGACGAGCCGGATCTCAAGGTGTTGCTCATGGATAGCTACGCGGGGCACCCACTGCTGATCGACGGCACGATTGTCGCCGAGCCTGGCTCATCACTCCTCTGGTTTGTGTTCCCCGATGCGTGGCACGACATCGGGAAGTTTCATCTCGCCGATGATGTCTTCACCGGTTGGTATACCAATATTTGCACGCCTGCAAAGATCAATGAAGACCAATGGTCGAGCACGGACCTCTTCCTCGATCACTGGATCGCCTCCGACGGACACCAAACCTGGCTCGACGAAGATGAATTGAACGATGCCGTTACGGCGGGACTCCTCGATGTAGAATTGTGTGACCGCATCGCCGACGAACGCCGTCGTATCCAAACGCACCTCGAACTCGGTGCGTGGCCTCCTCCAGTGGTGCTGGAGTTGGATCTTCAGACCGCACGGGGTTTATTGAAGTGATGAACATGCGAACAATACGGCGCATCTTGGTAGGGACAGGCGTGACGGCGCTGGTGCTGCTGCAACCCGGCGTTACCATCGCACAAGAACGACTTCTGTGGGTCGACGGCCCTGCTGGACGATTGCGCGTCAGTGATGGCGGGAACGGCGGGATACCCGTTGTGTTCGTTCACGGCCTGGCCGGCGACCGCGCGCATTGGAAGATCCAACTCGAGCACCTTCGTTCCAATCGAAGAGCTATTGCCTTCGACATGAGGGGGCACGGCGAATCCGATAAGCCAAGCGACGCCGACTATTCCATAGACGGAATCGCTGCCGACATTGACGCGGTGGTGGATGCGCTCGGCATCAGCCGTTTTACGCTCGTGGGCCACAGTATCGGTGCCGGCGTCGTTGCGGCGTACGCGGCAGCAAATCCCAATCGAGTCGCGGGGTTGTTTTTTGCGGACCCCATTGGCGACCAGCGAACCATAAGCATGCAACTACAGATGCTCGTGCAAATGCTGCAATCGCCGTCGTACCAAACAGCCGCGCAGGCCTATTACGAGGCCCTTCTCTTCAACGCCGCACCGGGTGTTCGCGAGCAGGTCCTCGAATCATTGAACCACACTTCGCAAGCAGCTCTGGTGCAGGCATTTCAAAGCATGACGACATTCGATCCCGTCGCGGCGCTGACGCAGTTTGACGGACCGATGTTCAACGTCATCTCGGATCTCAATGATTTCCCGTTCAGCCTGCACAACATCCTGAAGGACTTACCAACGGAACGCCTGTCGGCAACCAGTCATTGGGTGCAGATGGACAAACCGGAGGAGTTCAACGGGTTCTTGGACAGGTTCTTACAGGGAAGGAACTAGGTTTCAGGTGCCAGGTTTTAGGTTCCAGGTTTTGCGACGTCCGATTAAAGCCCTGACACCTGATACCTGACACCTGACACCTGACACCGAACCCAACACCTAACACCCCACACCCCACACCCCACACCCTACCGCATAAAATTGCCACACATCGCAACAGTTTGACGACACATAGAGTGGGATCACGCCCCACCGTAGCAGCACATCATGCTGCTAGATACACTCAACGCCATTCGCTGCGCAGAAGAGATTGGCACGTTGTTTGCCGAGATCGGCTACGTCCCGGACCGAATACCGGTCAAGGAGGGAGTGACGGTGGTCGCCCGGTGGAAGGGCTTCAAGGTCTTCGCCGCCGACTCGTCGAATCCGCTACACGATGTTCGTGCAATGGCCCGTTCTCTCGCCGGCATTTCCGCCCGGGGGCTCGCCGTGGCCGTTCGGGCTCCAAACGAAATCGCGCTCGCCGCGCCCCGTCTGGGAGCGCCCGGAATCAGCAGGGTACTGGTGGTCCCTCTGCAAGATCCGTCCACAGAAGTGCTGCAACACTTGCGGCAGTTTCGACCCAAACCATCGTCGAACGGTCTCACCCACGCCCTGCGTGTACAAGAACTGCTGGCAACCGAAATCGTAGGGGAACGGTTCTACGCGTCTTTCCGCCTCGTGCTGGACCGCATGGCCGCGAGCTTTGGCAAGGTAGCAACGCCGCGGGATCGGCGACTCGCTGCCCTGCTTTCGCTCACCCGGGTTCTTTTCCTCTACTTTGTGCAAGCCAAGGGTTGGTTGGACAACAAGTCCGACTATTTGCGATCGTTACTCGATGACGCGCTGGCCGCCAACAAGCACTTTCACAGCGAGTCGCTCAACCCGCTCTTCTTCGAGACGCTCAATCGGCCGATAGCTGCACGCAAGGGTGTGTCGCACCTAGGACAAATACCGTATCTCAACGGTGGGCTGTTCCAGGCTCATCCTGTCGAGCGAAAATTGCGGCCGTCGTTCGCGAACGCTTTGTGGCGTGATGCGTTCGAAGGCTTGTTCGACAAGTTTCGTTTCTGTGTGCGGGAAGCGGATGAGGTCGACGCGATCGCACCAGACATGCTGGGGCGCGTGTTTGAACGGGTGATGGAGACGGATGCGCGACACGACACCGGGACGTTCTATACACCCGAACGCGTCGTGCGCCAAATTGTGATCGCGGCGATTGAGACAGCGTTGATGGGCAACGGCCGACTGACCTCGGATCAGGTTTCCCGCGTCGTTCGCGCCCAGCCGATCGAGCAAGAGCTGAGAGCCACTGCACGCGACCAGCTTCGGCGGCTCCGAATCTTGGATCCGGCCGTCGGTTCCGGTGCGTTCCTCCTCGGAGCACTCGAAGAGTTGGGTCGCATGCATCGGGCATTGCGCAGCGATCGGAGTGGAACGAGGCAGCTCGATCTGCGGCGACGCATTCTCCATGAAAATCTGTTTGGGGTAGACATCAATCCCGTTGCGGTACGGCTGGCCGAATTACGTCTCTGGCTTGCAGTTATTGCCGACGACCCATGCAGTGAGATCGACGCGATCGAGCCTCTTCCGAATCTCGATGGTCTTGTTCGGCAGGGAGACTCGCTCCTGGATCCCATCGCGGCGGCATCGATGTTTGCCATGAGACCCCTGACGCCAACGCAGAGCGGGACGCGACGTGTATTCCATGCCCGGACGAAAATATTTGCCGCTCGCGGCAAGCAACAACAGACCGCCGGAAGGCAGTTGTACGAAGCCGAGGAGGGCCTGGCGAGGGAGCTACTCGAGCGAGCCCTTGCAAACACCGAACACGCAATCAAGGATCTCACTGCCGCCGCCCGGGGACGAGACCTCTTTGGGCGTCGAAGCGGATTGACCAGTCAACAGCAACGCATCTATCGCATGATGCGTGCCCACCGCAAGACCTTGAAACGCGTGCTGGTCGCCGTTGGCGAAGGGGCGATCCCGTTTTTCTCTTACGAAATCCACATGCCGGATATCATGCGGAACGGTGGATTCTCCGTGGTCATCGGGAATCCTCCGTGGGTGCGCGCGGAACGTCTGCCGGCCGCAACGCGGCGTACGCTCAAGGAACGCTTTTCGTGGTGGAGGGGTGTAGCAGGGAAAGGCTACGCTCACCTTCCGGACTTATCCATCGCCTTTCTCCAACGGGCTCTGGAGCTGACCAAAGCAGGAGGGTCAGTCGGATTTCTCATGCCCAGCAAGCTGACCACATCCGGCTATGCCCAAACCACTCGCAGTAGTCTGGTTAGTGAGACGACCGTCCAATACCTGCATCGGGTCCCGGATCACGAAGCGGCACAATTCGGGGCGACTACTTATCCCCTCGCCATCATTCTGAAGAACGAGTCACCCGACGCGAAGCACCAAGTTCGCCTCGGATTCAATTCCGACTCACGCGTGAAACAACGGTCGCTCCACCCGACGGGACCTTGGATACTCGTTCCAGACCGAGCACGCCGCGCGCTCGATGACCTTCGCAACGCCGGTACGCCGCTGGGCGTGGTTGCCCCGCCGGCGCTGGGTGTCAAAACGGGCGCCGATGCGATCTTCGTGGGAGAAACGCTCGAAGCGAGTCGGTCGGTCTCCACCGTCCGGTTTGGCAGCACGGTCGCCGCCATTGAGTCGACACTGCTGCGCCCAGTGATCCGCGGCCGCGATATACGCAGGTTCAAAGCCACGTCCACAAAGGTCGTCCTTTGGGGCTACGATGCGCACGGCGATCCACTCGAACGATTGCCTCCACTCGCCGCGGTCTACATCGCATCACACCGCCGCGCACTCGTGGCCCGTGCCGATTATGGCGGAGGACCACTGTGGACTTTGTTCAGGCTTGGTACTGCGGGAGCTACGCATCGCGTGATATGGCCGGACATCACCAAGACAGCGACTGCGGTTCTCTTGAACTACACCGCTACACGGGCGGGGGCGGCAATTCCCCTGAACAGCTGCTACGTCAGCGTTGCTCCGGACCGCGATACCGGGCTCGCGATCTGTGCGGTCATGAACTCCACTCTGATCCGGGCCTTGGTATTCGCAACCGCAGATGAAGCACGCGGGGGTTATCGCCGGGTCAACGCTCGCATCGCATCACAAGTACCCGTCCCGCCTCTAGACGCCTCGAGACAATTGATCCGAATGAGCGCCGGGATGCAAAAGGGAGACACATTTGATCAGTCGAAGCTCGACACCGTCGTCGCCGAAGCACTCGGCCTGCCACCGACCACGCGTGACATCCTCTGTCGCTTGGCCCCGCATCACGGCTGATCGATTGGCGGTCGTACGTGAGCCGCTATCGTGGTGCCTACACCTCGGTGAGCCGGCTGATAAGAGCCAGGTAGCGGATCGACTGCGCCGCGCATTGCTCGGACCGGCGGACGAGACGTGGGAGACCCCCACCTGGCTATGGCCGCATCAGGTCGATGCCGCCAGACGCATCGCCGGAAGCATCAAGGTTTTCGGCGGGGCGCTCTTGTGCGATGCCGTCGGACTGGGGAAGACATATACCGGACTGGCCATCGCAACGCGGTACCGATCCGTATTGCTTTCCGCCCCCGCGGTCTTGAATCGACAGTGGACGCGGGTCAGCAACCAGCTCGGCGTCGGAGTCTCTATCGTGTCGCACGAATCATTGAGCCGGCAGATTCCCGTCCCGCAAGCCGAACTCATCATCGTAGATGAGGCACACTGGTTTCGAAATCCGAGCACGATGCGTTACGTGAACCTCGCGCGGGGAATACGGAACGCCGACGTGCTTCTCATGACCGCCACCCCAGTGGTGAACCGACCCGCGGACCTGGTGCACCTGGTACGGCTCTTTGCGCCAGATCACGCGTTTGCCGCTTTTGGGATGGACTCACTCGCGGAAGCGGTCGGCCACTCTCGCCGACCTCATCCGGGCGCTGCACTCACGCCCGTTATCATCGCTCGATCGCCCGACACGGCCGGCATCGGATCGCATGCCGTTCCATTGCCGGTCGATCAGCCGGTGGTGGCGTCTCCACCAACAGAAGAAAACTTCCTTCGACAGGTTGGTCGGATGGTCGAGCGGTTGCGATTTCCGTCGTTCGAGGGCGCAAGTGCGGCGTCGCTCCTCCGCCTGCAGCTCTTTCACAGGCTTTCGTCATCAGTCCCGGCATGCGTGGAATCGCTCCGTAGGCACCGCAAGTACCTCGATCATGCCATCGACGCGGCTCGCAAAGGCGAGCGATTGTCGCGCAGAGCTTCGCGCACGCTCTTCGCCACCGAAGACGAGTTTCAATTGGAGTTCGATCTCTTGCGGGACAAAGCCGTGAAGGTGCCGGTCGCCGACCTCGAGCAAGAGCGAGACCGAATATCGGCGTTAGTGTCTGCCCTCCAAGCGCACAGAGGACGTCCAAAGATCGCCGCACTACGGCAATTGCTCACGAACCAAGGGGACCCCGAAACGCCGCGCAAGACTCTCGTCTTCACGAACGCGGTAGCAACAGCCCTGGAGATCGCCCGGCACCTGGACTGGAGGCGCACGGCGGTCGTGGCGGGCGGAGCGGCTCGGATCGTCTCAGGGCCGGTGCCCGTGTCGGTCGTCCTCGGGTGGTTTGCGCCTAGTGGGAATCAAAAAGTACCACCGCCACGTTATGCGCAAATCGACGTGCTCGTGGCCACGGACATGGTGAGCGAGGGGTTGAACCTCCAAGACGCGGACGCCGTCGTGCACTTCGACCTTCCGTGGAACCCCGTTCGATTGCAGCAACGCGTTGGCAGAGTGGCTCGGATGGGATCAGATCACACGCATGTAGACGTCTGGTGGTTCATCCCACCACCCCTGCTCGAGAACCATTTGAACCTCCGGCAGCGCATCCAACAAAAGCTCGAACATCAACGTGATCTCGGTGTTCCGGTCACCAGCCGAGTCGGACAAGCCCGCGTATTAGGACGATCTCTCGAAACAAGAGAACGAGTCGGCGGATCTCTTCGCAGGTTCCCTTCCGTGAAACCACATTATTGCGTAGTGGCCGGGCCGCTCGCGGCGGCCTTCGCGGTTCGCTGGCAAACGGGCCAAACATCAGTTCCCCAACTCATCGTATTAGCCGGCGACCCACCGGTCTGCATCACGGATCTCACCGAAGCGTGTGGTATCTTGCTCGACTTACTGGATCGCCCGGTCAGCGAGCAAAGACCAGACGTGCGTTTCCACCAAACTCTCGTCACGACGCTGCGACAACGGTTGGCAAGGGCGCACGCCGGCCCCAGCGACATGGAAACGCGACGTCTCGCACGAATGGTGCTGCGCCGCGCCGGGCGAGCGGGAAAAGCGAGACGAGCCCGCGAACTCCACGTGCTGGACCAAGTGCTCGACGCCCTGTCGACAGGGATCGGGCGAGGAGCACAACTCGACTTGGTTCACGCAATGCAAGGCAAGAAGAGCCTGGTCGATCGATTGACGGCGTGGTCACAGACGTGGAAGGGTTGTGAAAACGCCGCCACCAGCGTCACGCTGGAGGCGGCGATCGTCGGTGACGGCACCGAGCGCTGATGCTCAGCGTCTCGGCTCCTGCAGCACTTTTTCGTCGTAGTAATCCAGCTTGTGCAACGGCATGACTACGCCCGAAAGGATGTTGAGGAGGTGGGCGCCGATCCGCTTGTAGAACCTGGTGCCCAGGGTCAGGGCAACCGTCGTCGCCGCATCATGGTCACTTTTTGCAATACGATTGAGGAGCGCGTCGCAGCGGTGACTGGTATCACGTCCTTGCCGGATCAATTCTACGGCACCGTCTTGGTCCGAGTTCGCAAAAACCTCGGCAATAGCTTCGATGGTACTTTCCACGCCGTTGCGGATCTCCCGCAACTCGGCCGTGGTCTCATCGTCAGGAAGCACCGTACCACTCACATCCAACACCTCGGCGAGGTTCTTGGTGTAATCGCCGATGCGTTCGACATCTTTCACCAAGCTCATGAGCAACAGGCTGTAGGGGACGTCCGCAGAATTGCCGGCAACGGAAAGATGGGCAATGACCTGTTTGCGAATCTTGCGTTCGAGCTTGTTGACCTTGACGTCCGACTTGTAGATCGCCGTGCGTTCCTCCGGACTCGGCGGTTTACTAAAGAATATCTTGCCAGCCCGAATGGTTTGTGCTTGGGTCAGGCCGAGCATCTTGGCAAAGTTATCCCCCATCCGGCCCAAGGGATTGTCGCCTTTGAAAATGCTGATCAATTCACGGAACATGAGTCCTCCAAAACTACCCGAAAACACTATTTAAGAATGCAAAGAACGCCGGCAGCACGTAGAACAAGAGAACGACGTAAACCAATGCCCATTTACGCGACTCAACTGCGATATCCGCCAACTTCCGCGCCGCCGCCAAAGGAATATTGCGAATCCGTTTCACCGGATAGATAAGAACTGTTGCGGTCAGATTGAACAAGAGGTGGACCAAAGCAATCGTCAGTCCAGCTGCCGCGTTCTGACCGGTCGCGGCCAATGCCGCCAGCAGCGCGGTGACGGTTGTGCCGATGTTGGCGCCGAGTGTGATCGGAAATGCCTGCTGCAGTGTTAAGATACCTGCCCCGGCGAGCGGCACCAAAAGCGACGTTGTGATCGAACTAGACTGCACCATTACAGTCACCACGACGCCCACGATCATCGCCAGTATGACGTGACGATCGAAAACACGCGATATGACGATCTCGACGCGCTGCACCATCGCCGCCCGCATGACCTTCACAATCAACAACAGAGCAATGAAAATCAGTACCACGGAAACCAAGATGTACATCAGCGCCGCAAAACCCGGCGATGGTATCACCGCGTCCAACAGGGTCTTGATGGGCTCGCTCCCCGCCTTGATCGCGCCCTTGATGGGGCTGTCGTAGTCAGCTCCACCGAAACCGCCTACTACATTCGTGAGGGCGGTCGCCGTCTTCCGCAGGAAACCGGTGAGTAGCTCGATGGGCAGCAAGACGATGACGGCGATGTAGTTGAAAAAGTCGTGACACGTCGCCACCGAAAACGCGCGCCGAAATTCCTCCTTGCGTCCCATATGAGCCAGCGACGCGATGGTGTTCGTAACAGTGGTCCCGATGTTTGCTCCCATG
>JAPULP010000219.1 GCA_027294815.1 Gemmatimonadota bacterium
CATTCCTCCCAACTCGATCCTGTATTCACACTTCGGTGTGGGCGACATCGACTCAATCACCGGAGTGCCCGATTCGGTCGCAACGCTATCTGTTCTCTACGTACCTGGTGCGACAGCCGCATCCACGGGGTTACCGGAACGTCCGGGTGAGACGGGAGAGCCTTGGCTCATGCAGGGTGGCATGCACCGGGCCCACATCATGATTGGTGGACCCCGGAAGGCGTTTCTCGCTAGTTCTTCGTGAGTTGTCGGTACGTGCGCAAATGGCGAACGGCGGCCAATTCGTCGCCGGCCTGCTCGTAGAGTTTGGCGATGTTGAAGTGGGCCTCTGCATAATACGGATCCACGGCCAACGTTTGTGCGTAGGCGGTGAACGCCTCCTGGAACCGGCCCTCGTCTTCCAAGGTGATCCCGAGGTTGTACGCCGCGGTCGCATGATCGGGCTCCGCCGTCAGGACGATGCCGTAGTGCTCGATGGCCTCGGCGGTTTGGCCGATCGCGTGCAGTAACCGTGCAAGGTTGACGCGGGCATCGTGGTAGGCCGGGTTGAGAGCCAGCACGCGTCGATACGCCTGACGCGCCTCGGCCGGTCGATCCGCCTCGAGGGTGCACCCACGTTCGAACCACGAGTCGATCCTCTCCAACTGCTCTTCCTTGGACTCATGCCGGAGCGGGCTGATCGAGATGTGCGGTGCGGTTCTCTCTCCCGCAAAATCAAGGTGGACCTGCTCCGATTCGGGGTCCCATACGGAAATACCGTCGTGGGCCCGGATACCGCCGCCAATCACGGTGAGCCGAACTTCCGACAGCGGGCGTTCGCGCGGGTGCTGGCGCCGCAATGCCCGCAGAGCGCGATGCACGCGTTGTCGTGGCAGGTCGGTCTCGAGTAAACGCGTCGTTGTGCGGAGGAACGTCAGATCTTGGAAGGAGAAGCGATAGTGGTTTTGAGGGGTTCTTTCTGGGGACAGTAGGCCTGCCCTCGCGAAGCGCCTCACCTGAGGAATCGAGAGGCCGATCAAATTGGAGACTTCGCGGGACGTGTACATCAGTGGGGTGGTCTCGCGGGGGTTGTTGTCACGGGCTACGCGCTACTCCCTCCGGCTTTCCTTTTCTTTTTCGCGGGGGTTTTGGCGGAGATGCTCTTCGAGGGTTTCCGTCCCCCCTCATCGGCCTTTGCCGCCAAGCTCGCCTTCAAGGCTGCCATCAAATCGATGATTTGCCCTTTCGGTTCCTCGGTTTCCATTTGGGTGATGTCTTCACCCTCTATTTTCTTCTGGATGAGGTCGAGTGTCCGGTCTCTCACTTCATCGTGGTATTTCTCTGGCTCGAACTTATCCGATCTCGCGTGTCCGATCACCTGAATCGCCAACTCGAGTTCGGAATCCTTCACCTCGGCCTCCCCGAGCGGGACTTCGTCGAACGACTTGAGTTCGTCGTGATAGTACAACTGCTCCATCACGAGGCCTTCGCCCATCGGCCGGATCACCACGAGATACTGTTTGCCGCGTGCCGCGTACTTTGCCACGGCCGACTGACCCGTCTTCCGTAGCGCGGCGCTGAGCAGCTTGTACGCGCGATCGCCCCCTTTGTCCGGACCCAGGTAATACACCTTGTCGAGATACCCGCGGTCGACCTGCTCGAACGGCACGAATTCGGTAATGTCAATGGAGTGTGTGGCTTTTTCTTCGAGGGTTTTCAGTTCTTCCGGGGTGAAGAGCACGTATTTCCCCTTGCTGAACTCGTATCCCTTGACCATTTCCTCTCGGGGTACGATGTCGCCGGTTTCGGGGGTGATGTATTGCTGTTTGAGTCTGGTTCCGTGCTTCTTGGAGACGAGGTTGAACGAGACCTTCTTGGACGTCTCGGCCGAGGAGTAGAGCTTTACGGGGACCGATACGAGCCCGAAACTGATGGTGGCGGTGCTGATAGGCCGTGCACTCATGAGCGCTATGATAGTACTTAAACCCAATGGCCGCAACAGATAAGCCCACGTCGGACCAGCTACGAGCCTACCGGGAGAAGCGTTCGCCCGAGGCTACCCCGGAGCCCTTCGGCCCCGGGCGCGTGGCCGGTGGGCGGCAGTTTGTGGTCCAAAAACACTTCGCCACGCGCCTCCACTACGACTTTCGCCTGGAACATGACGGCGTCCTGAAATCGTGGGCCGTGCCGAAGGGGCCGTCGTTCGATCAGCAGGAAAAACGGCTGGCAGTCGAAACCGAGGACCACCCGATCGAGTACGCGGACTTCGAGGGCATCATCCCGGCCGGCAACTACGGCGCGGGCGCGGTGATCGTGTGGGATCGGGGGGTGTGGATTCCGAGGGAAGATTTCGCTGAGGGGATGGAGAAAGGCAAGCTGCTCTTCGAACTGAGGGGCTTCAAGCTTCACGGGTCTTGGACGCTGGTTCGTCTCAAGAAGGGCAGCGGGAAAGAATGGCTGATGATCAAGGAGCGCGATGCGTGGATGTCTCCCGATGGAGACGAATCGGTCTCCGAGCGTTCAGTGTTCTCAGGACTCACGGTCGAAGAGTTGAAAGCCGGCCGCGATCTCGCGCGCGAAGCGAGAGACCGCTTGGCCGAGTTGGGCGCCAAGCAGCGCAGCCTCCGAGTCCGCGACGTCGGGCTGATGCTCGCGCAAACCCGCGACGATGCATTCACTGACGCCGGTTGGGTTTTTGAATTGAAGTATGACGGGTATCGTTTGCTCGCGTCGCGTGAGGGTGGCACGAGCCGGCCGGTGCTCATGTCGAGAAACGGTCACGACCTAACCGCGGTTTTTCCCGAAGTCGCTCACGCGGTCGAGACGCTGCCCTATTCGGATTTCGTGTTGGACGGAGAAGTCGTGGTTCACGATGATTCCGGCAGGCCGAGTTTCCAGCGTTTGCAGAAACGTGGCCGGCTGACCCAGCGTTACGACATCCAGCGTGCCACGCTCGAGTTGCCCGCCGTGTTCTATGCGTTTGATCTATTGGCGTTGGAGGGATTTGATCTGAGACAGCTGCCCTTGGTGCAGCGCAAAGCGGTGTTACAAGAAGCGCTGCCGCCCGTCGGTCTGATGAAATACGCCGAACACATCGCCGAGCGCGGCGAAGATTTCTACGAACAGGTTCAAGCGATGGAGCTCGAGGGGATCATGGCGAAGAAGGCCGATTCCCGATATCGCGCTGGACGATCGGCTTCGTGGTTCAAGATCCGCTCCGATCGTACGGACGACTTCGTCATTGTGGGTTACAGCGACCCCAAGGGCAGTGGCAACGGTTTCGGGGCGCTGCATCTGGCATCGTATCATGGCGGCCAGCTGACCTATGCCGGTCGTGTGGGTACCGGTTTCTCGGCGCAGCAACGCGACGACATTGTTGCCGAGCTCCAGACGATTGCTCGTCCGGATCCTCCGTGTACGGGCGCCACGCCGAAGGGGGATGAGCATCACTGGGTCGAGCCGGAGTTGGTAGTCGAGGTTCGTTATAAAGAATGGACCGAGGAAGCCTTTCTTCGGCATCCGGTTTTCCTTCGATTCCGAGACGACAAAGACCCGCACGATTGTGTCCGACAGGAGACGGAACTCGATCTGCGCCCGCCTGAGGCGCCGGAAGAATCCACCGTCCAGCGCGTGGTTCCGTTTTCCAATCAGGACAAAATCTTCTGGCCCCAAGAGGGTTACACCAAGGGCAATCTGATCGAGTACTACCGCGACGTTTCCGAGTGGTTATTGCCTTACGTCCGGGACCGTCCGGTCATCATGACGCGATATCCAGATGGCATCGACGGCAAGTCGTTCTTTCAAAAGGACGCCCCGGAGTGGGTTCCGGAATGGGTACGTACCGAGAAGGTTTGGAGCCAGGACTCGGGCAAGGAAACCAACTATTTCATCGGCGACGATGTAGAGACCATTCTGTATATCGCCAACATGGGCTCCATCCCTTTACACGTTTGGTCCAGCCGCCTGACGTCGTTGGAGCGGCCCGATTGGTCGATTTTGGATCTCGATCCAAAGGACGCGCCGTTCGCCGACGTCGTGCGCGTTGCCAACTCGATCCATGCTCTTTGCGACGAGATCGAACTGCCATGCTTCGTCAAGACGAGTGGTTCGTCGGGACTGCACGTGCTGGTGCCGCTGGGCCGGCAGTGTACGTACGAACAGTCCAAAGGATTGGCAGAGTTGTTGGCCCGCGTGACCGCATCGGAGTTGCCGGAAATTGCGACGACGGCGAGAGCGCTCTCGGCGCGTCAGGGACGCGTGTACATCGACTTTGGACAAAACGGACACGGCAAGTTGTTGGTGTCGCCTCTTTGCGTGCGACCGTTACCGGGGGCGCCCGTATCGATGCCACTGCGCTGGAACGAGGTCAACAGGAAGCTCGATATCCGGAAGTACACGATCAAGAACGCCGTGAGCCGGTTGCGTCGGATGAAAGAGGATCCGCTGGCTGGCGTCCTTACGGAGAAGCCCGATCTGGCGGCGGTGCTTGGCCGGCTCGCGGAGCGGATGGGGGAGAACCAAATCTAGAATCTAGAATGAGGGGTTCGGTGACAGGGTGAGAGCCTACTCCCCCGTCAGCCAGTCCCACTTTGACGGTTCCTGGCCGAGCACGGCCAGGTCGTATACCTGCGGGAGCGTACTCTCGATGCAGCGCACGACGGTGCAAGCGGTTCGCCAGCAGTAGTCGAGCAGATCGATTCCCCGGTCGAATGTGAACTGCTCGGGTCGCGATGCGTCGGGGTTGTCGGGAATCTCCATGCGCATCTCCCACATGTCCGCGTCATTGAGAACCGGGCGGCACTCCCCGCCGTGGGACGTGATGGGATGATGCATCGCACTGCAATCACGGTACTGGAGCAATCTCACCCCAACCTCGTACCACACCTCCTCCAACGGGGCCACCAGGAGGCGCATGTCGGTGTCGGCCGACATCATCACCCTGTTGATGGCCTCGGGTAGGATAGCCGGCTTGGCCTTTTCGTCGCGCCACACCAGGTAACCGCTCGCCTCCAAGCTCGAGCAGAGCGAGGTGAAGATAGCCTCCCCGTGGCGGAGCGCAGAGTCTTGGAGCTGGTGTTGCGATTGGGTGCGCGCGTGTTCGGGTACACTCCAACGATGCTGATTCTCCAGCACCGCCAACCCGCCGTACGCCTCGGCGAGATATCCCAGGTGGGCGACCGCGCAGTAGAGGTGGTGTTCCACCATGTACTTGTAGATCCGCCGCTTCGGGTCTTCGACATACCCTTTGAGATAGCGGGCCCGGCTCACCGGCTGCCCCGCCGGATCGATCAAGCGTCTCGGCTGGAAGAACGGCACGTTGAGCTGTGTGTCGCAGATGATTGGTTGCACGCCCAACGATCCCTCGATGTCCTCGGGCTTTTCCACGTGCTGGAGCCGCTCAGAGGACGGGATCAGCCATCCCTTGTCGGACCGCAGGAGTTGGACACCGCGTTCGTAGATGATGCGGACGACGTCTTCAGTGGGAAACGGATCGGGCATCTAGGTGTTAGGTGTTAGGTGTTAGGTGTTAGGTGTTGGGTGTTGGGTGTCGGGTGTC
>JAPULP010000022.1 GCA_027294815.1 Gemmatimonadota bacterium
AAGTCGCCGTAACGGATCGCGACGAGCTAACCTTTCTTCAGAGTCTGGGGCCGGACTTCTACGGCACGGGAACGTTCGCGCAGGTTGGCGCCCAAGGCGGCGTGCGATTGGATTTTCGCGACCGGGCGGTGGCGTCGACCAAAGGGATCGTTTTCAGTGGGGGGGGATCGGTTTACGGGCCATGGATTGACGTGACCGAAACGTTCGGGGAGGTGCATGGCGAGGTGTCGGCCTACGCGACGGCCTGGGCCACCCTGGCCTTGCGCGGAGCGGCCAAGAAGGTCTTCGGTACGTTTCCATTTCAGGAGGCTGCGTACCTCGGCGGGAACTCGACCCTCCGTGGGTTTGCCGAGCAGCGTTTTGCCGGAGATGCATCATTGCTGGGTAGCGCCGAATTGCGTTTTCCCTTAACGAAGGTTCGCATCATCTTTCCTGGAAGTCTCGGATTGCATGGCTTGGTCGACGTTGGGCGCGTGTTTTCCGACTTCGATATTCCGGGAGAAAACACCTGGCACTCGGCGGTTGGCGGCGGTTTCTGGATTTCGGTGTTGGATCCCGCAAACGTCCTCAGCGTTTCGATCGCCCGCAGTGACGAGCGGACAGGCGTGTACGTGAAAACGGGATTCCACTTCTAGTTTCTGATGAGTAGACACTCCGAGGTCAAGCTCGACGTTGCTAGTCGGGAAATGCTTGACAAGCTGGCCTCGGAACCACCGCCCTTTGGCATGCGAGGGGCGGGGGCCTCACCTGAGCGTTCGTTTCACCGTGACGTGTATTTCGATTCGAGCGATCGGAGTCTCGCCGATCGTGGTGTGAGCTGTCGCATCCGAACGCGCTCGGACGACCGGCGTGTGCTCTCCGTCGAAATGCGCGAGACAAAGGGTGGTGGGGCGGTGATGGTGTCTCGGCAGGTTTACGATCAACTCGTGCCCGAGATCGAACCCCACGAAATCCTTGGCGGGCGCTCGCACCCGGCGCGCCGCCTCCGCGCCATTATCGATCCGAGCGTTTTGCGGCCCACGCTATCGCTCGAAACGGAGCGTTTGTGCAGGCGTGTGTGGAGCGGCCGGCTTCCCCTTCCGCAGTTCGAGTTTGTCTACGATGTCGTTACCGTGCGGAGCGACCACGCGACACATACGTTTTACGAACTGAAGGTGCGACATCTTCGGCGGGGCAAGCCGAGCCTGGAGCAAGTCGTGCAGGATATCCGCGGACGACATGGTCTTCATACGTCGCTCACGAGCAAGATGGACCGTGCACGCAAGATCCTGGCAGGGCTCGAAAGCCGTGTCTTGGCGGAAGAGGTGCAGGGAAACCGGGAAGTTGCGGTGATCGCTACGCATCGGGGTGACATTGCGATGAAGAGGGCAGGGAACACTCTTGTCCTTCCGGCAGAGCAGGGGGAGGGAGAGGAGGCCTGCCGTCGTCTGCTCGCCTCGCACCTGGGAACGGCCGAAGGCAAGGTGCGCCTGCTCGGTCGCGCCGCCGCGGTGGGGACGCGGCCGGTTCTCGAAGTGTGGCATGCCGACGGACTGCCAAAATCGGTCAAAACCCCGCCCGACGAACGGGTTCAGTGGTTCACGCTGTCGGCAATCATGGAACGTGTGGGGTCACCGCTGGTGCGCGACGGCCGCACACTGGCCGCGCTGGCGGTTGCGGCACGTTCGCATCTCGTTCAACTCAGCGGCGACTCGGCCACCGAAGCCGTCACGTCCGGCACCGACTCGGGTACCAAGACGATGGCGGATCTGCAGGCTCCGGCGCTGCCGGAAGAATCACTCGATACGTGGGAACCGGTGCCCGATCAGTTCATCAACGAGCAACTGAGTTGGGTGGAGTTCAACGCACGTGTGCTGGAGGTAGCGGAGGATCCGGGAACGCCGTTGTTGGCGCGTCTCCGGTTCCTGGCGATCTTCAGTTCGAACTTGGACGAGTTCGTCATGGTCCGCATCGGCGCCCTGAAGCACGCGGTGGCCGAAGGGGTGGAGACCACGACGATCGATGGACTCGCGCCGCAAGAAGAGCTCGACGCGATTTCCGTGCGGCTCAACCCGTTGCTGGATCGGCAACAACGATGTTTTCAGCAGCTCCTTCCTGACCTCGAACAGCACGGGATTGCTCTGAGTCGTTGGGTGGATTTGAACCCGTCCGACCAGGATGCCATGCGCGCGTACTTCGACGAGCAGGTTTTTCCGGTCTTGACCCCGCAGGCGATGACGGAGGCTCCCGGGCATCCGTTTCCACACATTACCAACCTCACCTTGTCACTGGCCGCCATGCTCCGTGACGAGGATGGTGGCCCTCTGCACTTTGCCCACGTTCGCATCCCGAGCGGACTCCCTCGTTTCGTTGCCCTCGGCAACGGCGGGTTCATCGCGATCGAAGACATAATCAAAGCCAACATCGCGGCGCTGTATCCTGGTCGGTTAGTGGAAGGAGTCAACGCGTTCCGCATTACGCGCAGCGGTGACATTCAGGTGGACGAAGAGGGAGCGTCCAACCTGCTGTTGGCGATCGAGGAGGAAGTCAAACGCCGACCCTTCGGGTCGGTGGTGCGCATCGAGGTCGAGGCGTCGATGCCCCAGCCCATGCGGGAACTGCTGGAGCGCGAGTTGCAATTGGATGAGTCCCGCCGGGCGAGTACGCCTTCCGGTGTAGACGTCGTCGAGGCGGATGTCATGGTCGATCTGACGTCCTTGAACGAACTGGCGTCACAGCCCCTGCCGAATTTGGACTACCCGAAGCTCACCCCGAGGTCACCACTCGATCCCGATGTGCCGATCTTCGACCTGATTCGCGAGAAAGAGGTCTTGGTCTACCATCCGTACGACTCGTTCAGCTCGACGGTCGAGCGGTTCATTCTGGAGGCTGTCGACGACCCGGACGTTCTTTCCATCAAGTTGACACTGTATCGGAGTGGTGATCAATCACGCATCGTGGAGGGTTTGATGCGGGCAGCGGGGGCCGGCAAAGAAGTAGCCGTGTTTGTCGAGCTCAAAGCGCGCTTCGACGAAGAACGGAATATCCGCTGGGCAAAAAAACTCGAGCAGGCGGGTATCCACGTCGTGTACGGACTCGTCCGCCTGAAGACACACGCCAAAACCGCGCTCGTCGTCCGTCGCGAGAAGGACACAGTACGTCGCTACGTCCATATCGGCACCGGCAATTACAACGGAGCCACCGCCAAGTTCTATACGGACTTGGGCTTGTTGTCCTGTCGACAAAAACTCGGCGCCGACCTCAGCGATCTGTTCAACGAACTGACGGGATCGTCGAGACCCCCGCAAAGCAAATTCCGCCGTCTCCTCGTCGCACCAAAACGCATGCGCAAGGCGTTCCTCAAGATGATCGAGCGTGAGGCGGAGCACGCGCGCTCGGGCGATGGTGGTCGGATACGAGTAAAGCTCAACGGCCTGGCCGACAAGGAATTCATTGGGGCCCTCTATTCGGCGTCGCAAGCCGGTGTCGAGATCGATCTGATCATCCGCGGCATATGTGCCCTACGACCGGGCGTGCCGGGGTTATCCGACCGGATTCGCGTGTACACGATACTCGGGCGTTTTCTCGAGCACGCCCGTATCTATCACTTCGAGAACGGGGGTGAGCCGGAATATTATATCGGATCCGCCGACTGGCGTCCGCGAAACCTGAGGCGCCGTGTGGAAGTCGTGACCCCGGTTGCCGACCCGGACGCGTGCGAGCGCCTCAAGGGGATCCTCGATCGAGAACTCGACGACCCGTTCGCGTGGCAAATGCATTCAGATGGGAGCTATACCCGACGACCCGTGCCGATCGGCGTCGACCAGCAGAGCGCGCAGGAGTATTTGGTGGGGGAGTTGATGTCAGAAGCAGGATTATAGCGCGTCGGCGATTTCTTCGACGCGCTTGATCAAGGACTCGGCTTTGCCGTCGAGCCAGCGTTCTTGTAGAACGTCGAATTCCCGTTGGGCCTCGGCCCGCACGTGTTCGAGTCCCGCCTCCAACGCGTCCTTGTGCTCCTCGAGCGTCTTGGCCGATGGCACCGCCGTGGCCAGGTCCGCGGCCCCCGGGTCCTCCGCCGCCCACGCCTCAATCTGATCCGCCGCACCGGCGGCGAGGGAGATCTGCATGCGAAGAATCTGCAGGTCGCGCAGCGAGCCGAGCGTGTCCTGCATCGTCTTGAACTCGATAAAGAGATCCCGGGCATCCGGAATGATCTTGGCCAACGGCTCGAGAATATACCGCAGTCGCTTGAGGGCCAGTCTCGCGCGGTGGGTTGCTCGAACCGAGTCTACCGATTCGATCTGCCCTAACTGATCCCTCAACTTCGCCGCATGCTTCAGGAGTGCGGCACGTGTGACGGGGACGATCCCAGCGTTAGAGCCCGCGGACGACTCCGGAATCGACCAGCGCCGCTGAGTGAACTTGTCGCCGATCTTGGCGAAACGACTCTTGATCGGCTCCAGCTCCGAGCGGCTCGTACCATTTTGGCCGTTGCCATAGAACTCGGTGAGAATCAACTTGAGCCCTTCTCGCTGAATCTGAGAAACACGCTCGTTTCCCATCTGTTGCTCGATCCACTCTCGCTGGACTTCGAAGTCGCGGCTGGTGTTCGTGGCCGAGACCACCTCGCTGAGACTCCTCCGCATCTTGTTGGCACGGCGCCGCCCCAGGTATTCCTTGTGTGTCTCGAGGTGAGTGCGCAATCGCCTCAGGGCCACTCTGAAATCGTGGAGGGCCTCCGTGTCGTCCTGGTCCAGTCGAGCGCACGCCGCCGTCGCCTTGTCGAACAGCTTCTCGGCCAGGCCGTTGTAGGCTTTGTTGACGGAATCTTTATGGCGGCTCATAGAGGCGGGGTGTTCCCCAAGTGCTGGGATTAATCAGGGCGACACGTGGAATAAAACGCCTGGACCGGCGATCACAACCGGTGGGCTGGCGTCGCCCCCCCGGGCTCCACAGCTCCCACGCTGGCTGCCGAGGGGTGTCAGCGCCTGGGGTAGAGGGTCAACCTGGCCCGCCGGTTTCCGCCCTCATCCGCCAGGACGAGGGTGCCCGCCGACGTGAACGTGATCCCTTCGACCTGGCGGTGGTTTCTCCGCTTGAGGTCCACGACCGCGACCACCCGGCCAGCCGGCGTGATTTCCACGATCGCAGACTGCATCGCCGCCACGATGACATAGTTGCCCGTCAGCGGGTGACGTTCGATGCCCGATGGGCGAAACCGCTTCTCGTCGAGCTCGCGGAGGATCTCCTCCAAGGGGACCAGCAGCGGCGGGCCGGCCACCTCACGGGTGTCCAGCGAAAAACGATAGATCGCAAGGAAATCTTCGATTCCTTTGTCACGGGCCGGCTTGCACACGAGCAGCAGTGACCGGTCGGCCGGCTCGAAGGCCAAGCCTTCGACTTCACATTTTTTTCCAACGCCCGTCCCGTAGGTGTTGAACAGCATTCGCTCATCGTTTTCGCCTTCACGACTCTCGTAGATCCGCCCGGCGCTGGTGACGA
>JAPULP010000220.1 GCA_027294815.1 Gemmatimonadota bacterium
TCTGGGCGCCGGACGCCGACGCGGATCCTGCCGCCGTCGCCACGCTGTACGAAGCCCTCGTGACGGTGGTGCGTCTCGTCGCTCCGGCGGCGCCGTTCGTGAGCGACGCCATCCACCGGCGGTTGACCGGCCGTTCAGTCCACTTGGCCACGTTCCCCGAAGAGCGAGCAGGGCGTCAGCCCGAGCTCGACGATGCAATGGCGACGGTGCGTCGCCTGGCCTCGATGACGAGGAACGTTCGCGACGGCGCCGCGTTGCGGACGCGGCAACCGCTCGCCGAACTTCGCGTTGCTGTACCGGCTGCGATGACAGGATCGGCGTTCGATGCCTGCCTCGCGCTGCTCGCGCGCGAAGTGAACGTCAAGTCGGTCACGATCGTGGCGTCCGATGCAGAGCTGGTGACGCTCAAGGGCAAACCAAATTTCCGATCGCTCGGCAAAGTGTACGGGAAAGAAACGCCGCTAGCGGCGGCCGGCGTCCAGCGACTCGCACCAGAGCAACTCGTGGAGCTGGAAAACGGTGCGACCGTCACGCTCTCCGGCGATGGGACGACGTTTGAATACCGCCCGGATGATGTGGTCGTCGAGCGGCACGTGACGACCGATTGGCTCGTGCAGGCCGACGAGGCCCTCGTTGTGGCGCTCAACCCCGAGATCTCGACGGATCTCCGTCAGGAAGGCCTGGCGCGTGAGTTGGTGAATCGTGTGCAGCGACTACGAAAAGACGCGGGGTACGACTATACTACACGGGTTGCGTTGGCGATTACGGGCCCGGATGACGTCTTAGCAGCAGCCCGCGCCTTCGACACCTTTATCGCGGGCGAAACGCTGGCCAGGCGCCTGGACATCGGGGACGAACTCAGTGATCCCGACGTACGGGAAGCGGTGGATATCGATGGGCGAAGTGTGGTGATCATGCTCGCGCGTTTCGAGAGTGAGGATGCAGCGAACTAAGGGAGTGGACTAGGGAATGAAAAAGAGGCAATTGAACCACCTCGAGAAACGTCTTTTAGAAGAACGAGGACGGGTCATCAAAGAACTCGCGCACTATGACGAGTCGTTCAGCTCCACCTTGCAGGGAGCCAACGGCGACTTGTCATCGTATTCCTTCCATATGGCCGATCAGGGAACCGATGCCATGGAACGCGAAAAGCAGTTCCTGTTTGCGTCACAGGAGGGTCGCTATCTGTGGCATGTCAACGAAGCCCTCCGTCGGCTCTACCAGTCTCCGAAAACGTTCGGACAGTGCCACGATTGCGACGAAGCGATCGACTTCGATCGACTCGATGCTTTGCCGCATGCGCGGTTGTGTATCAAGTGCAAAGCCAAAGAGGAAGATGAAAAGCAGCGGCGGTAGTCGTTCGCTTTTTTGGGCCATCGGCGGCACCGTCGTGGTGCTGGACATCGTGACGAAGTGGTTGGCCGTTCAGTATCTCTCGCCGCGGCCGCGCCCGATCATCGGTGACTGGCTGACGTTGCAACTCGTGTACAATCCGGGAGCGGCGTTTGGGATCAATGTCGGACCGTACTCGCGTTGGGTCTTCCTCGTCCTCGCGCTCGTGGCGCTCGCGGTTCTGGGGTCGATGGTGCGCCACTCGAAGCCCGGAGAGGTGCTGCGGTTGACCGCTCTGGCTTTGGTCTGT
Organism: Gemmatimonadota bacterium; assembly: GCA_027294815.1. GTDB lineage: Bacteria > Gemmatimonadota > Gemmatimonadetes > Gemmatimonadales > GWC2-71-9 > B3T1B10. Next base: position 1,643 of record JAPULP010000220.1, read on the forward strand.
GGTGGCGCGGTGGGCAATCTCATCGATCGGGTGCGAAGCCCACGCGGCGTCGTGGATTTCATCGATGTCGGTGTCGGCACGTTTCGCTGGCCGACGTTCAATATCGCCGACTCGGCTGTTACGGTCGGCGCGGTCGTGTTGGCGTATGTGTTGTGGATGGAGGGAAAAGAGGAAGAAGCGGCCCGAGGGCCCGACGGGGCGGACCCGGCCGAGGCCTCATCATAGGTGCCCGATCCCCGCACCATCCATGTGACGGTGGAGTCTGCTGAACGGCTCGACCGTTTTCTTGCGGACCAGCTTTCCATTTCCCGCACCCAATCGGCCCGTCTCGTGGCGAAGGGGGCCGTGACCGTAAACGGCTCGGTAGCGCGGGCTGGGCGGCGGTTGGCGTTGGGAGACGCGATCACGGTTACGTTTCCCGAGCCGGAACCGGTTCGGGAGATCAAACCCTATCCCATTCCGCTCGATATCCCCTATGAAGACGACCACCTCCTGATCGTCAACAAACCGGCGGGGTTGGTGGTCCACCCGGCACCGGGGCACTGGCAGGACACCCTGGTGAACGCCTTGGTGACGCGCGGCACTGCGCTGGCGCGGGCGGAAGGCGATCGTGCAGGGATCGTGCATCGCCTGGACAAGGACACCTCGGGCTTGATGGTGGTGGCCAAGACGGACGAGGCACACCGGCGGCTTGGGCGCGCCCTGTCGGCGCACCGCATCGAGCGCCGATATGCGGCACTGGTGTGGGGCCATGTTGGCGACCGGGTGATAGACGAACCGATCGATCGCCATCCCCGGGATCGGAAGCGGATGATGGTCGTGGCGACGGGCCGCCCGGCGCGCAGTCGGGTGGAACAGGTCGCGCGGTTCGACGCCTGCGATCTGGCCAGAGTCACGCTGGAGACGGGGAGAACGCACCAAATCCGCGTACACATGGCGCACGTCGGCCACCCCGTGGTGGGCGATCCGATCTATGGCGGGGGCGGAGCCCGACGCACGACCAGTACCCAGCGCCCGCAGGCGGAAAAGGTTGAACGGGCGGCGCCGCATCAAGCGTTGCATGCAGCGGAACTCCGGTTCGCGCATCCGGTGTCGGGGGAGCGGTTGGAGTTTCGAGCCGAGTGGCCTGAAGACTTGCGAACGTGTGTTGCCCAGGCGAGCGGAATATCAGATTTGCTTGCTGGGGTTCCCGTGCTCGACTATTTTTGCTACTTCACATAAATGGCCGATCTGGTGGGGACCCGACTCCTGGTTTTTCGGGTTGGAGCGGTGCAATGCGCCGTCGAAGCTTCGGTGGTGCGGGAGATCATGTCGATGCTGCCAACGACGAGGATTCCGGGAGCGCGCGACCAAGTAGCTGGTGTCGTGAATATTCGTGGCCGGATCGTCACGCTCGTCGATGCCCGCAAGTGTTTGGGACAACCACAGCAGGACGGCGACACCACGCTCGTGTTGCTCGAGTTGGGAACGCGCGTCGTGGGTCTCGTGGTAGATGAAGTCGTCGATCTCATCTCGACGTCCGGCGATACGCTTGCCGAACGCGACGACTTGCCTGGAATTGAAGCGGTGTTTGTGCGCGCGGTCGGCCAGCACGATGAGCAATCCTTTGCTCTGCTGGATACTGATGCGCTCTTGAATCCGATCTTGCCTTCGTAGGAGGGGTTGTGAGTCATACTGTACTGGTGTGCGATGATGCGATCTTCATGCGCACCATGATTAGTGACATTCTCTCGCAGGCCGGTTATGAGGTCGTTGGAGAAGCGGAGACGGGAACGCAAGCCGTCGAGCGCTTCAAAGATCTGAACCCCGACCTCGTCACCATGGATATCGTGATGCCCGACATGGGGGGCATCGACGCCGTCCGCGAGATCGTGAAAATCGCGCCCAACGCGAAGATCCTGATGTGCAGTGCGATGGGGCAGCAAGCGCTTGTCGTCGAGGCGATTCAAGCCGGCGCCAAGGATTTCGTCGTGAAACCGTTCCAACCGTCGCGTGTCCTCGAAGCGGTGCAGCGAGTCCTCGAGTAGGCCATGGACCCGGCCAAGTACGCCGAGCTCTTCCTGGCCGAAAGCCGCGAACATCTCGGGACACTGAATCAGCAACTGCTCGCCTGGGAAAAGGATCCGACGGCCACCGAACCGATCGGGACACTCTTCCGTGCCGTACACACCATCAAAGGCATGGCCGCGACCATGGGTTATACGGTGGTGGCGAACATCGCACATCGAGTCGAGAATCTGCTGGACCTGTTGAGAAAGAGCGACAAGGCGGTCTTGCCCGACACGATCGACCTGTTGTTCCAGTCGGCGGACGCGCTCGAGCAGGCGGTGGAGGGCTCGGTGGTCGGCGAGGAAGATGCCGTGGACGTCGCCGAGTTGCTTCACCAACTCGACCAGGCTGTGTTGGCGTTGGAGCCGAGCAAGCCCCGTGGCAAAACCCCCGCGCCGCAGCAACCTTCCGAGCAGCCGGATCTCGGCGGCCGTGGCGTTCGCGTGGTGGTCCGGCACGATGCCCCGCTCAAGGGAGTCCGCGCGCTGTTGGTGTTGCGGAACATGCAAGAGCTGGGCACGGTGGCCGGTGTGCGCCCGGCCGAAGCCGCGCTGGAGGCAGACGAGTTCGACGGGGAGTTCGAGTTCCGACTCGCGGCCGAAGTGTCGAACGCCGTCGTCGAGACACGCATTCGCGCTGCCGGAGACATAAAATCGGTCGAGATCTCGGAGGTCGCGCAGACCGCGGCGCGACAAGAAGAGACGAGGGCGGGCATGAAGACCCGTCACGTCCGTGTCGATCTGCAGCGTTTCGACAACCTCATGGACCTCATTGGCGAGTTGGTGACCGCGCGCAGCCGGCTGGTCGAGCTTGCCGCCGACCGCGCCGATCCGGAACTCGAAGACGTGGCCCTCCGCATAACACACCTCTCGAGTGCGTTGCAGACCGAGATCATCGAAACCCGCATGACTCCCGTTTGGCACGTCTTCGATCGGTTCCCCCGTCTCGTGCGAGACGTCGGGCGTCAGCTGGACAAGCGGGTCACGCTGCACCTCGAGGGCAAAGATATCGAACTCGACCGAGCCATCCTCGACGAGATTGGCGACCTGCTCGTGCATCTGCTGCGTAACGCCATCGATCACGGGATCGAGAAACCCGAGGAGCGGGAGGGAGCCGGCAAGCCGCCGGAGGGACGTATTGAGCTTTCTGCTGCCCGCGATCGGTCGACCATCGTGATCCGCGTCAAGGATGATGGACGCGGCATCGATAAGGCCAAGATCCTGGAAGACGTCAAGCAGCGTGGCCTCGTCGATCCGGAGACCGAGACGCTGACCGACGACATATTGATTCGCGTGTTGTCGCAGCCGGGTTTCTCGACTGCGAAGGAAGTCTCGGAACTGTCGGGCCGAGGCGTCGGATTGGATGTGGTTGCGACACAGCTGCAAGCCCTTGGCGGTTCGCTGGATATCGACACCGAGCTTGGGCTGGGATCGACGTTCACGCTCAGGCTTCCGCCGACGTTGGCCATCATCCCGGCCCTGCTCGCCCGCGTCGGCGAAGAGCGATATGCGCTTCCGTTGACCCACGTCGACGAGACCCTCGACTTTGAGAGCGTGGCGATTGCCGATCTCGATGGCACGGACGCGATGGTGTTGCGGGACCAGGTCGTCCCGCTCGTACATTTGCGTGCTGTGGTCGGGGTGGAGGGCGAGGCTTCCCGGCGGCGTCCGGTCATTATCCTGGAGATCGGCGACCGGAAGGGTGGGTTGGTGGTCGACCACCTGCTCGGACAGCGGGACATCGTGGTCAAGGGGTTTGATGCACCTGCGGGGACCCTCCCGATTTTCAGTGGAGCGACGATCCTGGGAGACGGCCAACCCATATTGATCTTGGACGCTGCACGTTTGGTCTAACGAAGAGGATTCAATGGAAGACGTTCGCAATCTCAAAGCGCTGCAGCTCGACGCATTACGCGAGGTCGCCAACATCGGTGCGGGTCACGCGGCGACCGCGCTGTCGCAGTTGACCAAGCAAACCATCATGATCACGGTGCCCCGGATCGCCGTCACCCCGATCGAGGACGTTCCCGGTCTGATGGGGGATGCCGATGCCGCGGTGGTCGCCGTCCTCATGCACATGCTCGGCGATCTCACCGGACGTACCCTGCTGATGCTGCCAGAAGAGGACGCCCGCATGCTGTGCGATTTGCTCAATAGGCGCGAGCTGGGTGTCACGGAGGATTTTGGTGAGTTCGAACAGTCCAGCATCAAGGAAGCGGCCAACATCTTGGGCGGGGCATATATGAACGCCCTCGCCGACTTCATGGGAATGATGTTGCTGCCGTCCGTTCCGAGCTTGGTGATCGACTTGGCCGGCGCCGTGGTGACTACCGCGTATCTCAACTTCGGTCACGAGCGCGACTACGTATTGTGCGTGCAGACGGATTTTGCTTTCCAAGAGGTGAATAAGACTCTCTCCGGCCAATTCTTGCTCTTGCCGGACATGGCATCACTCAAAGCCATCTTCGACGCGGTTCGCGTCGACTGACGGCGCGACGGAATTCGCAGGCCGTGGAACGACAGGCTGACGTCCTTCGCTCCTTCGCTCGCCGCATCGATCCTTCCGACGCCGGGGCGCACAACAACCTGGGCGTTTTCTATTTCAAGAAAGGTCTGATCGAAGAGGCGATCGAGCGGTTCCGGATAGCCCTGGAGCTCGATCCGAAAATGACGGTGGCGCAGCGCAATCTGGAGATCGCCTACACCGAAACGGGCTACTACGACCGCGAAGTGGCCGAACTCCGCGAACGGTTGCGGCAAGATGCGGATGACCGCGACGCTCGGTGGGAGCTGGGACGCGCGTTTGCGACGCTCGGTCTATACGACGGCGCGATCGCCGAGTTCGGCGAGCTGCTGTCTCGCCGGCCGGATGACATGGCCGCAGTGACACAAATTGGCTTGGCCGAAAAGCAGCGTGGCAACCTCGATGCGGCTACCGAGTGGTTCCGCAAGGCGGTGGAGATCGAGCCGGATAGCACGGTCGGTCAGTTCTATTTGGGTGAAGTGCTGTACAATCGGGGGGAGCAGGCGGAGGCACTCGAGGCGCTGACACGCGCCACCGAATTGAATCCCGACAATGCCGAAGCCCACTATCTCATTGCATTCCTCCTAGGCGAGGACGGCCGGCACGACGAGGCGCGCGCGGCCACCAAGCGGGCGATCCAGCTCAATCCCAGCTTCGGGAGAGCGCAGACCAACCTGTCGCTCGAACACTATGTAGGCAACCGGAAGAGTGGGCCGTTCCGCTTGCCCGGCGACCGAACGTCCGAAGGTGGCGAAGAGG